>JBJMGJ010000019.1:0-2383 GCA_045807965.1 Bryobacteraceae bacterium
ACATGCTCTGGTTCAGTCCGCTCGAGCAACGCAGGACAGAGCGCAGCTTTCGACTGAGAAGACTCGCTTTGAGGTTCAAACAAGCACCGCCGCTGCATTTTTGACCTTGCTGGCCAGCGAACAGACGGTTCGAGTTGCGCAAGCATCCGTTGACAGGGCCCAGGTTGTCGTTAAGGCGGTGAAGGCGCTTGTTGACGCGAAGTTGCGTCCCGGAGCGGATTTGTCACGGGCCGATATCGAATTGGATGCCGCAATGACTCAGTTGCTGCAAGCGGAGCAATCAGGCGCAGTAGCGAGGACCTCTGTTGCCGAGTTTACGGGGACAGATGCCAAGGCCTTAGTGGCTCTTCGTGGACATCTCCTCGATGAGTTGCCCGAGACCACTGCCGGAAGTACCGAAGATCTCTCAAAGAATCCCGCTGCTCGGGAACAGGCGGGCGTGGTCGCAGAATCGAAATCTCAAGTCGACGTTTTGCAGCACTCGTATCGGCCAACCTTCGAATTGCAGGCTGCCGGATACGGACGTGGAAGTGGCGCCCTGACCAATGGGCAAACGTTGGGTGGCACCGGAGGCTTGGCGCCGAATTACTTCAACGCGGGTGTCGGGTTTACGGTCAACTTTCCGCTTTTGAGTTTGCCGTCAATTCGAGCGCAAGAGGCGCAGGCCGCGGCCGTGCAGCGATCCGCAGCTGCGACTTACAAACAGGTTCTGGCAGATCTCCAGGCCCAATCGGACGCCGCTCAAGCAACGCTCGAGCAGGCTCGACGTATCGCGGCAGAGACGCCGAAAGAAGTCGGCGATGCCCGAACGGGTTTCGCACAGGCGAATGCACAATACCGGTCAGGACTGGCCACGATCGTTGCTCTCGCGGAAGCGCAGCGGTTGTTGGCGCAAGCCGAAATCGACGATTCACTCGCGAAGCTAGCTGTGTGGCGGGCCGTGTTGCAGGTTCAAACCGCCCAAGGAGATATCTCCTCGTTTCTGAAAGAGGCCAGTAGATAAAAAGATGCGACTAGTTGTTGCTGCACTCACCAAGCCCCTAACGGTCGTTGTTTTCATGCTTGCCATCGCACTCTGCGCCGTATTGGCGATCGAGCGTATGCGCGTGGATATCTTCCCGACCGTGGGCGAAAAAGCAATTTACGTCGCCCAGCCGTATAGCGGCATGGATCCCGCGCAGATGGAAGGTTACCTCAACTATTACTTCGAGTATCACTTCCTCTATATCAACGGTATTCAGTACATCGAGAGCCGCAACATCCAAGGCGCATCCTTGATGAAGCTGGTGTTTCAGGCTGACACGGACATGGCCGACGCCATGGCCCAAACCGTCGGCTATGTGGATCGCGCTCGATCGTTCATGCCGCCCGGCACCGTTCCTCCGTTCATCACGCGATTCGATGCGGGTAGTGTCCCGGTTGGACAACTCACCTTTCTTGGACCGAACCGCACGCAGGCCGAAATTCAGAATCTGGCCCTGAATCGAGTTCGACCCGTCTTCGCCACTTTGCCTGGCGTTTCGGCGCCTCCTCCATTCGGAGGCAACCAACGGTCGATTGTTGTGACGCTGGATCCCAATAAGCTCAAACAATACGGCGTCTCTCCGGAAGAGGCAACCGGAGCCGTGAACAAGGCATCTGTGGTGATGCCGTCCGGCAACGTTCGGATTGGCAACTTCAATCTGTTCGCAACGAGCAATAGCACATTTGGTGCGAATCTCGAAGCGCTGGCGGGTACTCCAGTCCGAACTGTCGCGGGCCCGACGGTGTATCTGCGCGATATCGGAACCGTCGCGGATGCAACGGACATCCTCACCGCCTACGCGCACGTGAATGGAAAAAGAACTGTCTACATTCCAGTGACGAAACGCGCCAGCGCGTCCACGCTGACAGTTATCAACGAGATCAAGGCGGCACTCCCGGATCTGAAGAAACTCTTGCCCGAGGACATGAACGTCCGTCTCGACTTTGACCAATCGCCTTACGTGACGAATTCGCTGCGCGGCCTATTGTTTGAGGCAGCATTGGGAGCAGTATTGACCGGCGTCATGGTGCTCTTGTTCCTGCGTGACTGGCGCAGTGCAATCATCGTCGTGCTGAATATCCCCTTCGCCATCCTCAGCTCGGTAGTCTTGCTTTGGGCTGCAGGTCAAACGATCAACATCATGACTTTAGGCGGCTTAGCTTTAGCTGTCGGCGTGCTGGTCGATGAATCGACCGTCGAAATTGAGAATCTGCACTCCCATATGGCTTCCGGTGTGGCGCGGGCCAGAGCAGTGGTGGAAGCTACTCGGCTGACGGTCGTTCCACGCTTTCTTTCGATGCTCTGCATTTTGGCGGTGTTCCTACCGTCCTTTTTTCTGGCGGGAGTGGGCCGTCAGCT
>JBJMGJ010000020.1:0-13239 GCA_045807965.1 Bryobacteraceae bacterium
CAATATTTCCCTACAACACCCTCAAACGAACTACATTCCTCTCGTCCGGCCCCGAAATGCCGGGAGTTAACTCCCGCTAATCAGCCAAGCATTTTCGATCCCGGAATCGCTTTCGCTGATTGCTATTCTCAAACGGGGACTGTGCTTAAGTACGATATCGAGCGCGTGATACCTCACGCGTGGAAGAATGTCACTGCCTTAATTGCGATCTGGGCTTTAGCTGTACTGATAATTCTGCCGGCTGTGTTTCATTGGCCTGCAACCACCCCGCACTACGGCCTGGACCGATATTTCCGCATCGGGGCTCTTTATGCGCTGGTTGCGGCAATGGCATATCTGATGTACCGGGTTGAATGCCGCAGTCTCGCCAAGAGCCAGGCATTTGGGTTGATATTCCTGATTTTTTTGCTGACCAGCGTGGTCAACCATTTCCATTCTTCTCTCGTTGATCACGGTCCTTCTTACTTTGGTTTTGTCAGCAATGTGCAATGGCAAATTGACATGCACAACGCCGTCATCAAACTTAGCCCGGCGGCTGTCCCCCACTCCTACCGCTTCCTGCCAAACGCGTTCGTACGCTGGCTTCAGATATGGCACCTGGATTTTGAGTTTTCTCGCGACTTCTACCGGCTGATGTTCGGGGTGCTGCTGTTCTATGCGATTTATCGCTACGCGCGGCTGTACACCGGCTTCTCGGGCGCTGTTGTGGCCCTTGCGCTGTCCGCCGTTATCTATCCGATCAGCTTCGAGAACTACGCCGGCCAGTTGACGGACCCTATGGCACACGTTGCGTTTGTGCTCGCCTTGATCTTTCTCCAAACGGAGGATTTCGGGTTGTTTCTTTCAACACTGCTCATCGGGAGTCTTGCGAAAGAAACTGTCCTCGCAATGGCTGGATACTATTTGCTGTTCCATCGCAGAGACGCGAAGTACGGCGCCAGAGCTGTTGCTCTAGCCGTTTTGTGTCCGTTGACCTATTTGGGGGTGCACTTATACGTTCTCAACCATGGCGGCCATCCCGCAGGGGGCAGCGGTGTGTCCCGGATCATCACTGACCGCACGTGGGTAGCTATTTTGGACACGAACCTAAAGGACGCTCGCTGGCCGGCAGCCGTCCTCCTAACCGGCTTTGCATTGACTCCTTTCCTCCTCGTTTCATGGCGGACCACACCGAAGTCGCTGAAGTATGCCGCCGTTTACGTTCTTATCGTCGTTTCACTTTCGAACCTTTTCTTCAGCTGGCTTGTTGAGACGAGAAACCTGATGCCGGCCGTTTTCGTTCTGGCGGTGGTCGCGGGCAGGTTCGTAACAGGGGATGTCGCCCAAGCAGAAGAAAGAGGGTCCCTCGCAGAAACGAAATCGCAGCACTACGCGGCCTCAACGGCGAGGACGGGATGACCGAAAACTTAGACGGGAAGGTCGGCCAGGCCCCTCCGCTCGCCCGAGACAAGGTTCGGGTCACCGAAGACTAGACTGGCAACTGCGTTCCGCCCATCAGGAATTTGTCGATGTGATGAGCAGCCTTCCGTCCTTCAGCGATTGCCCAGACGACGAGCGATTGACCACGCCGGGAGTCGCCAGCGGAAAAGATGCCCGGTGCCGAACTCATATAACAGTCGTCGGTTCTGACATTTCCACGGCCATCGAATTCGATCGGCAATTGCTCCAGCAAGCCATTGCGAACCGGACCGGAGAAACCGATGGCAATCAATACAAGATCAGCCTCCAGATAGAACTCGCTATTCGGGACGCGTTCCAGGGCCGGCTTTGGACCCACGCGGACGCAATGCAATTTCTCGACATTGCTGTTGGAATCGCCGGAGAAATGAGTCGTTAAGACACTCCACTCACGAACGCCGCCTTCTTCGTGGGCGGATTCCACTCGGAGCTGAAGCGGCCATGAAGGCCAGGGCGTACTCCCGTGCCGTGTATCGGGCGGCATGGCATGGATCTGAAGCTGATGAACCGAAGCTGCTTTCTGCCGGTGGGCTGTTCCCAGGCAATCGGCTCCGGTGTCGCCGCCGCCAATGATGATAACGCGCTTTCCCGCCGCGCTGATTTCCTCAGCACTGCTGATCCGGTCGCCGGCCACTCGTCTGTTTTGCTGAACCAGGTAATCCATGGCGTAGTGGATGCCCTTCAGCTCGCGGCCGGGAATCGTTAAATCCCTCGGTTTTTCGGCTCCCGTTGCCAGAAGAATGGCGTCGTAGTCGCGTTGCAGATCATCGCCGGTGATGTCGACGCCTACGTGGACGCCCGTTTGAAACTCGACGCCCTCCGCAATCATCTGCTCCAGGCGCCGGTCAATCACGGGCTTCTCCATCTTGAAATCCGGGATGCCATAGCGAAGCAATCCGCCGATCCGATCCTGCCGTTCCAGCACAGTGACCGAATGTCCAACCCGGGCGAGTTGCTGCGCCGCGGCGAGCCCAGCGGGGCCGGAACCCACGATAGCGATCCTTTTCCCGGTCTTCCGGCGTGGATGCTCCGGAACCACCCAGCCTTCGGCGAACGCATGATCGATGATCTTCTGTTCGATCGGCTTGATCGAGACCGCGGGCGCATTGATGCCCAGGACGCAGGCCGCCTCGCAAGGCGCCGGACAAATACGGCCGGTGAACTCCGGAAAGTTATTGGTGGCGTGCAGAGTGCGGATCGCCTCGCGCCAGCGATCGCGCCAGACCATGTCATTCCAATCCGGAATGAAATTGTTCAGTGGACATCCCGTGTGGCAGAACGGCACGCCACAATCCATACACCGGGCCGCTTGTTCCTGCGCTTTCGAATTCGGAAAGTCCTGATAGACCTCGAACCAGTCGTTAACGCGCTCCGCGATCGGGCGTCTCCGCGGTGTTTCTCGCTCGTACTCCAGAAACCCTGTTGTTTTCCCCATCAACCGACCCTTTCGCCCGCAGCAGCCGCCGCAGTAGTAGCAGCCGGTTCAACCATGGACGGAATCTTCGCGGCCTTCTTCTCCGGAGCGGGCTTCATGACCCGTTTGAACTCGTGCGGGAACACCTTCGTGAACTGCGGAATCACTTGAGCCCAGTTTGCGAGAATCCGCTTCCCGAGTGGGCTCCCGGTATAGTTGACATGTTTCCGAATCAAACTTTCAAGCAGAGAGATGTCTTCCGTCTCGTAAAGCGGTTCCAGATCAACACCCGATTTGTTGCAGCGTACTTTTGTGAAGTCGCCGAACGGGTCGAAGACGTAAGCGAGGCCGCCGCTCATGCCGGCGGCGAAGTTCCGTCCTGTTCGTCCGAGCACCACAACGGTGCCGTTGGTCATGTATTCACAGGCGTGGTCGCCAACTCCCTCGACCACCGCGGTGGCCCCGGAGTTTCGTACGGCAAACCGCTCGCCCGCGACACCGCTGAAATACGCTTCACCGCTGGTCGCGCCATACAGTGTTGTATTCCCAATCAATATGTTCTCTTCCGGCGCAAACGTAGAAGCCTTGGGCGGGAAGACAACGATCTTTCCACCGGAAAGGCCCTTGCCGACGTAATCGTTGGCCTCTCCCTCGAGCACCAAAGTGACACCATTGGTAAGGAACGCGCCAAAACTCTGACCAGCGGAGCCGGTCAACGAGATCTTGATCGTATCGTCCGGCAGGCCCTTTGAACCATGCCGTCTCGCCACATGGCCGCTCAACATCGTGCCCACTGCCCGATGCACATTGCGAACCCGCGCCTTGAACTCGACAGGCGTGCCATGTTCGATGGCGGTTTCCGCTTCTCGCAGCAACTGGTGGTCGAGCGCTTCGCTCAATCCGTGGTCCTGACACTTCAACTGCCGACGGCCGACGCGCCCGGGCACCTGAGGGTTATAAAGGATAGCTTCGAAATCGAGTCCGCGCGCCTTCCAATGCTCGACCCCTGGCCTCATCTCGATCAGGTCGACGCGCCCGATCATTTCATCCATGGTCCGAAAGCCAAGCTTAGACATCCAGCCGCGGACTTGTTCCGCAATAAAGAAAAAGAAGTTAATTACGTGTTCGGGCGTGCCGGCAAACTTCTTGCGGAGTTCGGGATTCTGCGTAGCGATGCCCACCGGGCAGGTATTCAGGTGGCACTTACGCATCATGATGCAGCCCAGGGCAACGAGAGGAGCCGTCGAGAACCCGAATTCTTCCGCCCCCAAGAGCGCGCCAATGACAACGTCGCGGCCGGTCTGCAGCTTTCCATCGACTTGCACCCGGATACGGCTGCGCAGATCATTCATGACGAGAACCTGCTGGGTCTCGGCCAGTCCCAGTTCCCACGGCACACCGGCGTGCTTGATGGATGTGAGAGGCGAGGCACCGGTACCGCCGTCGTACCCGCTAATTAACACGACATCCGCATGCGCTTTTGAAACACCGGCCGCAACGGTACCAACCCCTACTTCCGCCACGAGCTTCACCGAGATGCGCGCATCCGGGTTGACGTTCTTGAGATCGAAGATGAGCTGGGACAGATCCTCGATGGAGTAAATGTCATGATGCGGCGGAGGCGAAATCAGTCCAACGCCTGGAATGGAGTGCCGCACCCGAGCGATCGTGGAGTCGATTTTGTGACCCGGCAATTGACCACCCTCACCCGGTTTCGCTCCTTGCGCCACTTTGATTTGCAGTTCGTCCGCGTTGACCAGGTAATTGGCAGTGACGCCAAAGCGTCCCGAGGCAACCTGTTTGACAGCGCTCCGCCTTGAATCGCCGTTCGGAAGCGGGATAAAGCGGGCTTCGTCTTCCCCGCCCTCACCTGTATTCGAGCGCCCGCCCATACGGTTCATGGCAATGGCAAGCGTCTCGTGCGCTTCCGCGCTGATCGAGCCGAACGACATGGCGCCCGTGGCGAATCGCTTCACGATCTCACTTGCTGGTTCCACTTCGTCAAGAGGAATCGGACGCGGCGTCGTTTTCAAGGTCATCAGACCGCGGAGCGTGCAGAGCTTTGTATTCTGCTCGTCGATGAGGCGTGCGTATTCCTCGAAGGTTTCGTATTGCCCGCCTTGCACGGCGTGTTGCAGTTTGCTGACGGTTTGCGGGTTCAGAAGATGATGCTCACCATGCACACGGAACTGGTAATTGCCGCCGATAGCCAGCTCCGGTTCCGATTCGGAGATAGGGCGGTACGCGAAGCTGTGCTTCGCGATCGCTTCATCCGCAATGACGTCCAGGCCGATGCCTTCGATACGGGACGCGGTTCCGGTGAAATACTGCTCAACAAGCTCCTGACTCAGGCCCACAGCTTCGAACACTTGAGCCCCGCGGTAACTCTGCAGAGTGGAGATGCCCATCTTCGAGAAGACCTTCAGCAGGCCCTTGTTGACAGCTTTGACGTAGTTCTTCACCGCCGCTTCAGCGGTCACACCGGGCTTCAGCTCTCCGCTGCCAGCAAGCTCTTCGATCGTTTCGATGGCGAGATATGGGTTAACCGCGCTCGCACCATAGCCGATGAGCAGGGAGTAATGCATCACCTCGCGAGGTTCACCGGATTCGATGATCAACGCGACTCCGGTACGCGTGCCCTCACGGGCCAAATGGTTGTGGACGGCTGTCAGCGCAAGGAGCGAGGGAATGGGCGCATACTCTTCGTCGGTCCCGCGATCGGACAGGATCAAGAGACTGTACCCCGCCTTGATCTGAAGCGATGCGCGACGGCACAAACCGTCGAGCGCCCGCCGCAATCCCACTTCGCCTTCGTGAACTTTGAACGTGCTCGAAAGCGTAGACGCAAGAAGGTCACCGCGCGAAACGCGCCGCAGCTTTTCCAGCTCCCGGTTGGTAAGAATCGGCTGGGGCATTTTCAAGGTGTGACAATGCTCCGGCGTTTCGTCCAGCATGTTGCGTTCCGTACCGATGTAGCTGGTCAGAGACATGACCAATTCCTCGCGGATCGGGTCGATCGGCGGGTTGGTTACCTGCGCAAACAACTGCTTGAAGTAATTGAAGAGCAACTGCGGCTTATCTGAAAGACAGGCAAGCGGCGTGTCGATGCCCATGGATCCGATTGCTTCTTCTCCGTTCGAAGCCATCGGCGTAATCAGCATCCGGACATCTTCGTCCGTGTAGCCGAAGCAACGCTGACGGATCAGAACGGTTTCGTGATCGGAACCCTGTACGCGCGAAGGCTCCGGCAGAGAATCTAAGGTGACCTGATGTTGTCTGAGCCATTCCGCATAGGGTCTGCGAGAGGCCAAGCCCGCCTTGATCTCTTCATCCGGAACGATCCGGCCCTGCTCAAGGTCAACGAGCAGCATTCTTCCGGGCTGCAGTCTTCCCTTCCGGGCAATTTCTTCCGGCTTGAAGGGCAGAACTCCAGCTTCCGACGCCATCACGAGGTGGCCGTCTTTCGTTTCGAGATAACGGGCAGGACGAAGTCCGTTGCGATCGAGCGTTGCGCCAATCAGGCGTCCATCGGTGAAAGCCACGGCGGCCGGGCCGTCCCACGGCTCGGTTAGAGACGCGTGATATTCGTAGAAGGCCCGCTTTTCAGGTGACATGGTCACGTCGGCATCCCAAGCTTCAGGGATGAGCATGGCCATAACGTGCGGGAGCGACCGCCCCGCCATCGTCAGGAGTTCGACCGCGTTGTCCAGCGCCGCCGAATCACTGATGCCCGGCTGAATGAGGGGGAACAGCTTCGACATGTCGTCGAACTGGGGCGATGAGACCACGGACTGCCGCGCGTTCATCCAGTTCACATTGCCGCGTACCGTATTAATCTCGCCGTTATGGCAAAGGTAACGGAACGGATGCGCCAGTTGCCAGGTGGGAAAGGTGTTCGTTGAAAACCGTTGGTGCACCAGACACAATGCGCTGGTCGTTTCAGGATCGAGCAGTTCGTTGTAGAACTCGCCGATCTGGTTTGCGAGCAACAGTCCCTTGTAGATAATCGTTCTCGAGGAGAAGGACGGGATGTAAAACATCTCTCGCTCGCGCAACTCGGAGCTCCTGATTTCCGCCTCGGCCCGCTTGCGTACTACGTAGAGTTTGCGTTCGAAGGCGTCTGAAGCCATACCGTCCGGACGCCGCACGAAAAACTGTTCGATATACGGCTGCGACGCTCGCGCCACTCGCCCGATCGAGTACACATCGACCGGCGTGTCACGCCAGCCGAGCACCCCCAGCCCTTCGTCTCGAGTGATCCTCTCAAGGACGCCCTCACAGGCCAGACGCGACTGCCGCTCCACCGGAAGAAAGCACATGGCGACGCCGTAATCGCCCGCCTCCGCAGGTAGTTCAAAACCGAACCGGGGCACCTCTTTGACGAAGAACTGATGGGGGATCTGAATGAGAATTCCGGCGCCGTCGCCCGTTTCCTCGTCGCAGCCACACGCGCCGCGATGTTCGAGGCTCGTCAGAATCTGCAAACCCTTCAAAACAATGTCATGCGAGGGCTTCCCGGCAATATTAACGATAAATCCCAAGCCACATGCATCGTGCTCTTGGGAAGGATGATAAAGGCCTTGAGGCGGTGGGAAATTTGACATAGTATCGACCGGAGACACTGCGAGTCGGCTCTTCGACAGGGAAGGGATACAGGGAGTATAGCGCAATTTTCATTATCCATGTCATCGAAACTGCAACTTGACAATATCGGAATTGCTTATGATAGAGTGCTTTTGAGTGACCCTATCCAATCTGCGCCTGATCAAGGACGTGGCGCATAGTCAGAGCATCAGTAAGGCAGCTCGTCTCAGCGCGATGAGCCAGTCGGCGGTTAGCCAGGCGGTTCGCGAGGTAGAGCGCGAGATCAGCGTGCAGATTTTCGATCGAAGCACTCGCCCTCTGACTGTCACGCCGGCGGGAAAGCTCTACATCGATTACTGCCGGGACGTTCTCCGACGTCAGGAAGAGTTCGAGACGAGCCTCAAGAAATTAAAGATGGAAACGGATGGGCGGGTCCGGCTCGCCGCCATTTATTCCATTGCGCTTTCCGAGATGTCTGAAATCGAGGGCAAGTTCGCACGCGTCTTTCCCCAGGCGCATCTCGACGTCTCTTATCTTCGACCGGAACGTGTCTGGGCCGCGGTGGAGAATGATCAGGCGGATCTCGGAATCGTGAGCTACGCCGAATCGTCTCGCGACGTCATTGCCCTGCCGTGGCGCGATGAGGAGATGGTGGTGGCATCGGCTCCCGGGCACCCCCTCGCCAGGCAGCAGAATATATCACCCAGAGACTTAGCCGGGACCAGTTTTGTCGGCTTTGACGAAGAACTGCCCATCCAGAGCCAGATAGACAGGTAATTTCGCGATCATCGTGTCAGCGTCGAAACCACCTTGCGCTTTGACAACCTCGAGATGATTAAACAGGCGGTCGCCCAAGGCGCGGGCATCAGCATTATGCCTAAGCGCGTAATGCGAGAGGATATCGCGGCCGGCCGACTGGTTGCGCTTCAGCTTGACCCACCTGAGCTCTTCCGACCCGTCCGGATTATCCACCGACGCCGGAAATCTTTCAACCAGGTCGCGAGCGGCCTGCTCCAGTTACTTCTGAACGATCAGGCACAAGTCGCTTGACGGGCGATATACTCGCAAGGGTCAACCGATGGCAGACCCTTACTATGACGAACGTCGCATTGCGAACTCCGAACGCACTCGGGGACGTGGTCTGCTGTATCTCGCCGCGGTCCTTTTCCTGCTACTAGTTGCTTCCCGCTATCTTGCTTCAACGCTGATTGATTATTACTGGTGGTCAGAGATGGGCCAGACGGATACTTGGCTCGATCTATACCTGTACGGTACTGGGCCCATCGTGGTGGCCTTTGTTTTATTCGCAAGTCTTTTCTGGATCGCATTTAAGCTCGGGATTGGTCCGGCGCGTGACCGTCTGCTATTCGGGTTTCTGTCCCAATCCACCTTCTCGAAGATTGCCTTGCTCGCAGTTCTGGTGCTGGCGTTTCTGTTGGCAAATATCGCAGTAAATAGTTGGACTGTGGTGCGTTTCTTTGGTGGCACGCGCTTGCCGTCATCGGCCGGGGCGTTCGCGGATCCGATCTTTCACCATTCGCTACCCTTCTATTTCTTCAGCCTGCCGTTCTATCAAACACTTCTCCGCGTGGTGCTGATGGCCGCGATCTTTTCGCTGATTATCTACGGACTGGCCTCGAATGCCGAGAATCTAAGCAAACGTCTGCCTATCGGAGTTTCGCCCTCGACCTTTGACTTCGAACGTTTCTCAATCGGCGATCTCTTCCGTTCTCGCTTCGTGCGCCTGGTCAGCGCCGTTTTTCTGCTCGGTTTGGCGGTCCATTACTACCTTGATCGTTACGGAATGCTGCTCGACGACCACGGCACTTATCTCGTCGGCGTCGACTGGGTCGCAGACAATGTGGCGATACCGCTGCAATGGTTACTGACTGTCGGAGCAGTGGCTGCAGCCGCCCTGGTGATTGCCCGGCGAGCGAAGTGGGCGCTCGCTTTACTTCTACTTCTACCCGTTCGCTACGTCGTGCCAGCTTTGGTGACGGCGCTGTATGTACGTCCCAATGAGCTTGCACTCGAGCGTCCTTACATTCAACATCACATCCAGGCAACACGCTCGGCCTATGGCTTGAATCGGCGGGTAAAGGAAACCGGTCTGGACGCCAAGGCTGAGGTTCCTATTGACTATGGCAAGCATAAGTCCACCTTGGACAACGTCCGCCTATGGGACTGGCGCGCGTTCCATGACACCGTTTCTCAAATCCAGCCGCTCCGTCCGTACGTTTATCTGGATACGGACGTTGATCGTTACACCATTGATGGGCAGATCAGGCAAGTTCTCGTCTCTCCCCGGGAGTTGGAAATCCGGCAGTTAGGAGAGGCCCGGAACCGTTGGATTAATCCGCACCTGATCTATACGCACGGCTACGGAATTGTTATGGCCGAGGCAAATCGTATTACGCCCGACGGGCTTCCTGTATTGTTTGTCCAAGACGCTCCTCCCGTTGTCAATACAAAGAGCCTCGAATTTACCAAACCCGAAATCTATTTCGGGGAAGTAGCGCACGAACCTGTGTTCGTCGACACGAAGCAGCAGGAGTTTAACTATCCTTCCGGCGCTCAACAATCGGTGAGTACGAGGTATGGCGGCACTGGCGGTTTCCCGGTGACACCTCTTGTCCGTCTCGCCGCGGCGCTGAATTACGGTGATGCCAATATCCTGCTGACCAGTTACCTTTCCGGAAACAGCCGAATGATGATTCGTCGCGCGATCACGGAGCGCTTGTCGACCTTGGCAGCTTTCGTGATATGGGACGGCGATCCGTACCTTGTTCTGTCGAAATCCGGCGAACTCATCTGGATGGTGGACGGATACATGACGTCAGATGCTCACCCCTACTCGCGGGAATTGAACATCACGGAGGACCGCTCGGCCAACTACATTCGCAACTCGGTAAAAGCCACCGTGAACGCCTACACTGGCGCCACGAATCTCTACGTCTTCGACCAAAGCGACGTTCTGCTGCAAGCTTATTCAAGACTGTTCCCCAAGCTGTTCAAACCGGTATCCGCCATGCCAGCCGATATACGAGCCCACGCGCGGTATCCAGAGACACTGTTTCGAGCACAAGCGGAGATCTACCGGACGTTCCACATGCAGGACCCCGAGAGCTTCTACAACCGCGCGGATCTCTGGGATCTGGCTCGAACGGAAACACGTCAGGGAGGCGAGGGGGGAGGCGCAGGTCCAGTCCAGCCGACCTATGTTGTCGCTAGCTTGCCGGGGGAGTCGAACCCGGAGTTCCTGTTGATCACACCATTCACTCCGGCGAACAAGAACAACCTGATCGGCTTCATGGCCGCGCGGTGTGATGGCGAGCACCTCGGCGAAGTTGTCTTCGAACAACTCTCTAAACAGAACATCATTTTCGGCCCCATGCAGATCGATGCGCGGATCAATCAGGATCAGAACATTTCGCGTGATCTAACGCTCTGGAGTCAGCACGGGTCCCAGGTCTTACGGGGACAAACCTTGGTTCTCCCCATTGAGAACAGCTTCCTGTACGTCGAGCCGATCTATTTACAGTCCACGGGGGCGAGTATGCCTGAACTAAAGAAGGTCGCCCTGGCGATGGGTAACCAGCTCGCCTATGCGGACACGTACGAGCTGGCTCTGACGCAACTGATTAAAGCTTTGGGCGGAACGCAGGTGCCAACCGCAACGCGAGAGGTACAGCCGGTCGGGGCAACAGATGCGGCAAACGCTACGGCGGCAAACGCTCCTGCTCCGAGCTCCAACACTCCGCCGCCCGCAGTTTCAGAACAGGCGCTGAGAAACCTGCAGAGCGTGCGGGATCATTTACGGCGATACCGCGAACTCAGTTCCCAAGGCAAATGGGCCGAAGCCGGAAAAGAGCTGGACGAGATCCAGCAGCTGGTTCAAAAGTAGTTAGGACAGCACAGGTTCCGCCACTCCGTAACGCTGGGCAACGTAGCCATCGAGGATGTCCCGAAACTCGGCAACAATGCGATCACCGCGAAGAGTGGTGGAGAGCCTGCCATCGACGTAAACCGGAGCCACGGGAGTTTCAAACGTACCGGGTAGCGAGATGCCGATGTTGGCGTGCTTCGATTCTCCGGGGCCGTTCACGATACACCCCATAACGGCGACTTTCATTTCTTCGACGCCCGCATATTTCTCCCGCCAGATGGGCATCTGCTCCCGAAGGTAGGTCTGAATCTGATCGGCCATGTCCTGGAAGAACGTGCTGGTGGTCCGGCCACAGCCTGGGCACGCCGCTACTTGCGGTGTGAAGCTGCGCAGGTTCAGCGATTGCAGCACTTGCTGGCAAACGATCACTTCTTCGGAGCGGTCGCCATTGGGAAGCGGAGTCAACGAGGCACGAATGGTGTCGCCGATACCTTGTTGCAGTAACACGGAAAGGGCCGCGGTGGTTGCCACGATTCCCTTCGAGCCAAGTCCTGCTTCCGTCAGGCCAAGGTGGAGCGGGTAATCACAACGTGCGGCCAACATCTGATAGCAATCAATCAGATCCTGGACGTTGCTGACCTTGGCGCTAAGGACGATTTTGTCGTGCGCCAAGCCAAAGCGTTCCGCATTTTCCGCACTACGGATCGCGCTTTCGACGATGGCTCTCTTCGTGACATCCATGGCGTCCAGCGGTTCCGCCGAACGTGAGTTCTCGTCCATCATTCGCGTGAGCAGTGCTGAATCGAGGGACCCCCAATTCACACCAATGCGAACGGGCCGGTCGTACTCGACGGCCGCTTCAATCATGGTTCGAAAGTTGTCGTCGTGTTTCTTGCCGATATCGACGTTGCCGGGATTAATGCGGTATTTGGATAACGCGCGCGCGCAATCGGGATACTTCTTCAGCAGGATATGTCCGTTGTAATGAAAATCCCCAATGATAGGTACAGTCACTCCGAAGCTGCGCAGCGTCTGCACGATCTTCGGAACGGCTTGCGCCGCTTCTTCGGTGTTGACGGTTACCCGGACCAGTTCGGAACCGGCACGCGCGAGTTCCATAATCTGATTGACCGTTGCTGACGTGTCTGCCGTGTCGGTGTTAGTCATGGACTGCACGACAATCGGGTGGGAGCCGCCTACATAAACTCCCCCGATGTTGACAGCCACCGATTTCCGGCGCGGCAAAGCGGGCATATAGCTGAAGATCCTCCGAGAATCTTCATTTTAATCTACTTAATGATTTGTCTCGAACTCGGGGAGGTTGCTGCACATAGGGTTGACCGTTTTCTCTAGCCTCCGGTTTGCGCGTTATTCGCCTGCGCGGGCTCCTGAGTTTCGAATTTCCTGTACGATGAAGGCTGTTATAGAGAGCAGGAGGTTGACTTGTCGCGTCTAAGTCGCGCGTTTTGGGGCGCGTTCCTGTTACCGATGGGGCTGGCGGCGCAAGAAGTCCATGACCATGGCGCACCCGAAAAGTTGGGTGCGGTTTCGTTTCCAATCTCTTGCCAGCCGAGCGTTCAAGCGGGGTTCAACCGCGCTGTTGCGCTTCTTCATTCATTTGCATACAGCCTTGCTGAGCGCGCCTTCCGCCAAGTCGGGGAAAACGACCCTCATTGTGCTATGGCGCATTGGGGTATCGCAATCGCACAGTTTCATCAGCTTTGGGATCCACCCTTATCGCCATCGGCGGTCGCAGTTGGTCAGGAGGAAATCCAGCGGGCACGAGGGCTCGGGACTGGTTCTGACCGCGAGCGCCGGTTCATTGCTGCCTTGGCCCTCATCTATCAAACCGATTCCGGCAGCGCGTATCGCACCCGAGCGCTGCAATACGAGCGCG
>JBJMGJ010000021.1:0-2471 GCA_045807965.1 Bryobacteraceae bacterium
ATTGTGTGTTTTGGGTGTGTCTAAAATCACTACCTTATCCGCTGCTTTATGCGGATTACCAGACAAGCGGTTTCTGGAACGTCCCTGGATGATCGGGGTCAAGTATTTTTTCGTTTGGGGACAACTAGAATTCCCTTTTTTGAGTGAGCATAGTCGTAGTCGTGCGGTGGAAATGTGGGAAATGCGGCAGCGTTTTCCAAGGACTGTGGAAAGCGGTGTTTGCTTTCCTCAGTCCGTCCTTTCCACGGCTGTCTGGATCGTCTACGCGTCTTCTTTGGCCTTCTTGGCTTGCTCGACTGGGTAGCTCGGGATGTTGAGCTCGAGAATCACGCAGTGATGAACAAGCCGGTCGATCGCGGCCGCCGTGGTCATCGGGCCCTTGAAGATCCCTTCCCACTTGGAAAAGGCAGGTTGCTGGAGATGAACACGCTACCGCGCTCGTAACGTTCCGCCAACAGGGTGAAGAGAACTTCCATCTCTTCGCGGCTTTGCTGCACGTACCCGAGATCGTCGATGATCAATCCTTCAAAGTGCGCCAGTTTTTTAATGAAGCGGCTCAGCTTGAGATCCCGTTTGGCAACCAGTAGATCCTGCACTAACAGCGCTGAGGTCGTGAAGTACATGCGCCGCCCGCGGGCAATCAACTCCTGCCCGATGGCACAGAGCAGATGCGTCTTGCCGCTGCCTGGATTTCCAAAGGCCAAGACGTTATCGCGCCGATCCAGCACTTCGCCCTCAATCAGCGACTTGGTCAAGAGCGCCACCTTGGGTGGCAGTCTTTTCAGGTTGAAATTCGTGAGCGCTTTTTCGGCCGGAATGCGCGATTGCCGGAGCAATCGTTGTATTCGCTTCGGACGGCGGTCCTGCGTTTCCCGAGTGATCAGATCCAGCAGATAACGTTCGTAACTGAGCGTTTCGCGTTCTGCTAAACGGACTGCTTCCTCGTAACTCCGTTTCACGGTGGGCAAGTGCAACTCGGTCAATCCCTCGGTGAGGGCGGCTTTCACATCCACGAGATCGGTGGTCATGCCGCCGGCTCCTCTCTCGTCAGAAGTTCATCGAAAATGGATAAGGAAACCGGGTCTATGGTGATCGTGCTCAGCGGGGCAGGCGCATTCTCTTCCGTCAGCCGAGCCGTTTCTTTTGCATTGAGAGCTTGTTGACTCCCCAGCAGAAAGCGAATCGCTGCCTCGACTCGATCCTCGTTACGGCGAGCCGCTAATAATAGAATGGCCAGGTACTCTTGGGCGCCGCGCTTCGGTCCCAGTTCCTCGCGCAAGGCATCATATGCCAAACGGAACCAACTGGTCGGAAACAGATCGGTCCGGTAGCGGTAATTTTCAAATGCACCCGGCTTTCTCACCAGCCAATCGATGATGTGCCGGTAATCAACCCGGTGTTTGCCTCGACCGCGTAAACGCGGCAACTCCTTTACGTTGCGATCGGCGTACCAGATCTCGACCGTGTCCGGCAATACTCTGGCTTCTACCATCTCGCCGATCAGGCGGCTATGTACCGAATAGCAGTTCCGATGAACCGTCACCAGACTTCCCGGACTGACACGTACCCGTTCTCGACGCGTTGTGTCCAGTCGTTGCTCCGGCAATCTCTGCAGCTTCGCCACTTTCTTCCAGATAGCGTTCCTCTCGTCCGGCATTCAAGCGTGTGAACAGCTTGTCAACAAACAGCTGATAAGCCGCCACACTCGGGAAGTCACGGCTGCCTCGCAATATCAGAGCTTGATCGACTGCTTGTTTGAAACGGTAATGCCGCTGTTCAACATCACCGTTCTCATTCGCCTGACCAGCCTGTGCCTTCTGTCCACGAACTTGGTAATGTCGCAACAGCCCCTCGTAGGCTCGTGTGAACTCTTTGCTATCGCATAGGTTGTTTACCGCCGCGCTCATCCGGTCCGTACGATGCTCCAGGGGAACACCGCCTAACTGCCACAGCGCATTCTGCAGCCCCTCGCTCAGGCTCTCGAACATTTCTGAGTAACAGATCGTCCCGGTTTCCCAGTTCGAGTAGGTCAGAACGAAGTGATAGACGAGATGCGGAAACGCTTGCCCGTTAATCATGACGCCCAACTCCCGCCAGTACTTGATTCGGCGTCGCAGTGTCCGTACTTGCCCATCGCTGAACCGCCCAGGATACGTTCTCTGCAGATATTCAAATACCGTCTTGGCCTGTAAACCTGGCTCGGCAACCAGCAGTGGCCGAATCTCCTCCCAGGTATCCGCAAACGGATCCGGCCGTGTTCGCCACGTATGCTTTTGTCGCATCTCGCTCGGCAGGCGCCGATCCCGCAGGTACTTCCGCGCTGTCTTCGGGTCCATGCCCGACTTCGCTGCGGCAACTTCCAACGCCAACTTCTGTGTCAGTCGCCACAGCCGCTTCACCTGACGATCGCTCACCATACAAGTCGCCTTCGACTTCTACCGCTTTCGCCCTGCTAGCCCACGGGACTTCTA
>JBJMGJ010000022.1:0-6301 GCA_045807965.1 Bryobacteraceae bacterium
AGTTTCGGGAATGGCGTTACAGTTGATCGCGACAAATGGTCCTTCTTTACGCGAACTCCGTTTGTGGATGGCGAGGGCGGCCATTTCCTTGCCAGTTCCACTCTCGCCGAGCAACAGCACCGGAGCACTCGCGGCCGCGACTTTCTTGATAAATGAAAACACGCCCTGCATTTGCGGGCTGGTGCCGATCATCTCTTCGAAAACCGGGGCGCGGGCGCTTTCCTGCAGTCTCCGATACTCCGCCTCCAGATCGGCCACGTAAATGGCCCGGCGAAGCAGCAGCTTCAACTCATCCATGTCTACCGGCTTGCAAAGGAAGTCATATGCGCCCGCGCCAACCGCTTCGAGCGCGTTCTTCTTTTCGCCTTGCCCTGAGATGACGATCACCTTCGCGGCCTTGTCATTCGCTAGTATGTCGCGCAACGTCGCGAGACCTTCCTCGATCTCATTCGGTCGTGGCGGCAGACCCAGATCCAACAGAGTGACCGCGGGTCGGTGCGCTCGATAGGCTTGGATTGCGGACGTACGATCCTCCGCAAAGAAGACTTCGTGGTCGGCGGTCAACGCCCACTTCATCTGGGTTCGAATTTCCTCGTCGTCGTCGACGATCAAGAGCGTCGACTTCATTGTGCAGTCTGTTTCAACGGTAAGAAAATCCTGAAAGTGGTACCCTTCCCGACATCACTCGTCACCTGAATTCGTCCGCCGTGCGCCTCGACGATAATCTTCGACTGGAACATACCGATCCCCAGACCTTTTTTCTTCGTCGTGTAAAAAGGGCGAAACAGTGACTCGCGGATAAACGTTTCGCTCATGCCACACCCGTTGTCACTTACTGCCACGCTCGCCCAAGCATCACGCCGCTGCGTTCTCACGGTCACGCGTCCTCTCTCTGCGACCGCGTCCTGTGCGTTGACAAGCAGGTTCGTCAGGACACTTTGCAACTGCTGCCGGTCGCCGCTCAGTTTCGGTAGCGGCTGAAGTTCGCGTACCAGTTCTAGCGGTGTGTCATTTAAGGTTTCGAGTGTTTCCTCAAGGAGTTGGTTCAAGTCGAATTCGCTCGGATGTAACGTCAATTTCTCGCGCACGACGCTCAGGCTGCTAATCATCTGGTTGATACGATCCGCAGTCCGTCCGATGCCTCGGAGTGCATCCTCACGAAAAGCCGGGTCATGGAAGTGCTCCGGCAGGTTGCGTAACATTAGAGTCAAGGTCGAAGCGGCATTCTTAAGGTCATGCACAAAGAACGTCGACATGGTCTGGAAGGCCTGCAGTTCTTTGCCGAGCATCACCTCTTCCGCCAGGCGGAGATTGAGTAAACTGGCGGCGAATTGATCTCCGATCGACTTAAGCAAGTCGAATTCTTCCTCCGTGTACGGGAGACCGTTCACTCGATCCGCGAGGATGATGCATCCCACGACCTGATCTGCCGCGGTTAGCGGAACGCAGATGCGATCCCCTCCCGTGCGAAACTGCGGCCGGCTCATGACCCGAAGCGCCTCCGCCCATTCGCCCTTTGCCTGTTCCAGGTCGAACGGCCGACTTTCACGTGCCAACGCTTCGATGATCGTTTCGCCGCATAAGTTCTCGTTAGGAAGACAGCTCGTTTCTTGTGATAGATCTGTCGTCGAACCGGCGAGTGACAACTCATTGATCCGCCTATCTGCGGTCCAGATGCTGACGGAGAGAGCATTGAACGTTTCAGAAATCAACTTGGCCGCAGCCGCGGAAAGTGCCGGACGATCTACAAGGGTTCCGGTTGCTTTCGTGAATCGGCTCCAGATGGTACGGAAATCATGTTGCGGCCGCCGAAAGTGTCGACTAATGAAAAGCTCGATCGTTTGCCGAAACCGCTCGGAGAGCAGTAGCACCCCAAGCACTGCGACAGCAATCAGAACCACGAGAGCTTGGAGCTGAAAGCTCGTTGCTAGCCCGATCCTTCCCACTAGCTGAGCTAAGACGCCGACGACGAAAAGATACGCCCCCGCGAGCAAGACCGTGATCGAGGTATGCAGGGCGGCGCGCGATGGATAAATATCGATCTCGCCAAACCCGCCCCGAAGATAGCCGATCGCAATAAACGCAGAGCCGAGTAAAAGCGCAGCGGCTTCGATTGCTGCACTAGTCTGCGTCTCGCTGGAGTAGATTAGTGTCTGGCTGCGGGTATAGACTCTCGCGCCGAAGATCAGGCCCATTCCCAGAACGACAAACTTGACCCGCCACTGCATCGTTCCGACAGACGCACGGAAGGTTTTCTCGAGATTCATCAGAATCAAGACGGCGCCCACCAGCAGTAATCCTGAAAGGAGCTTCGCCGCTTGTGTGCATTGAACCACTAACGTGTTCCCCGCCCCAAGCGGCACGAGTGCCACTAAGTCGTGTCGGTAAATCAGAAAAACAGTGACCGGTAGGATAACTGCCACAATTAGCAAAATGCGTGAGCGCTGCAGGAATTCGCGGTAGTTGCCGCGCGAGTAAGTCAGGGCGAAGCAAAGCCAAATTCCCGGCTGGAAGGACTTAATGCCCAGCCAGATCATTTGCCAGTACTGGACACCTGAGACAGTGGCTTGCCGGTAGGCCTTTGCGCTGACTGCGTTGTCTGCCGCGAGTAAAATCATGCCGATGAAGAATGACCATGCCGCGACTGACCGTCGCTTCTGCAAGGGCACAGCCATGGCTAACGAAGCCGCCGCAATCGTCCCCAGGTAGGCGAGCAGCGAAAGAATGTCCATCTACCTACACGCGCAAGGCCGGTCGCCTGCGCAAACCACCGCAATGCCCCGAACTAGAATGGGCTCTGCGGAACCTGAATGATGTCGCCGTTCTTGACGTAAAAGGCGTTTGTCGTTCTGCCCGCCAAGGTTGGTCGCAGATCGACTAATTGTGTTCGCTCAACACCGTTCGTGATTCGAATGAGGTGAACGCTACGCAAATTACCGAATGGGCTCGGACCGCCTGCCTGCATGATAGCCTGGAGGAGCGTAGTTGGACGATCGAAGCTCAGCTTGCCCGGCGACTTCACCGAGCCTGAAACATAGACTTCGATCGCGGCGCTATCCAGACTCACCAGGACATCGGTGTTATTCATTTGCGGCGCATAGACACGCTTCAGCTCCGTCTCGAGTTGCGACAGGGTCTTGCCTGCCGCAGTTATTTGCCCGATTCCGACCAGACTGATCTTCCCATCGGCGCGAATCTTCTGCGCCTGATTCATGTCAGGCGCGGTCGTGAAGAGAACGCGGACAGAATCTCCCGGCCCCAACACAACCGGGGTGGTCGCGGTGACCGGCTCGACCCGCGCGGAGCGACTGACTCCGCCACCACAAGCACTTAAAATGAACCCAAGAATGGCGAGCAATGCGAGCCGATATAACGAACCCAACATTCGTGCACTCCGCCGCTGCTCCGTGAAAGTACCAACACCCATTCGCACAACTAAGAACATAAACCGAAGCATCAGTAAACACCTAAGGACGCACCGCGTCGCCCCGCCCGGAAAGGCCGGCGGCGAGAAGGCGTTTCTTTTCTTCGCCACGCCAAAGCCACCACAGAAGGAGGAAGAGCGGAATTAGCGACATGACAAAAAAGATCGGACCGCCGCGGTGATGAATACTGCTATTAATCATTTGCGGACCGTAGTTCACGCACAGCCACGAGATGACGGCGATGCGAAAGCCATTCCGAATGATCCCGAGCGGAATGACAAACGCGACCAGCACTGCGCGTCGCCAACTGCTCCGGAGAAAGAGGTAGGATCCGAGCAAGCTGGTAATGAACAAGACCCAGCTCGAGCGTATTCCGCTACACTCTTGCGCCACCTCGATCGAGATGCCTGGGAGCCGGAATATGAGCCCCTCACGAACGTGGGGCAGACCCATTACTCCAATCCAAAGCGCGGCCGCTTCCGCGGAAGCATATTTCGACGCCGTCTCAAGCCAACTAGCAACTGCATCGGGCAGCGGCACCATGAAGATGAGAAATGCCGCGGCAAAGGCTGTCGCCGACATCCAACTACGGCCCAGGAACAAAAAACCGCCCGCCCAGATAAAGGAAAGGAAAGAGAAGGCAAAGCCGGCAAGCCTGTCGTTCTCGGACAAAGCACTACCGATTCCGGAATGCATCGCCAGAAAGCTGATAATCCCGACGAATATCAGCGGCACACCGAGGGAGTAGGATGGTCGCGCGATCCGCGGCCAAGAGGCGCGTTCGATGCTTATCAAGTAGCCAGTGATGAATGGAATGAGGACGGCGTGTGAGTGCAGTGTCGTCCCTAGAACGTAAACAAAGAGACGGTAAATCGGCTGCGCAAAAGCCACCGCGACGATGACGAGGTAGATAAATAATCCAAGTTTACGCTGGCGCGACATCCCGGGTCCAGATTCGCCGTCCTTCGCAGCGGTGATTAGCTTATCCTCTAATGTTTGCTGAGCTGGCGTCATTCTTCGTGGAGTCCTCTCGCCTTTCGCGCCGCGTTAGATGGCCAGCCTTCCACTGCAGCGCCGCTCGGCAGCGAAGGGTGAGTGATACCGTTTTTCTCTGCAGTCGGAGAGCGGAGTGCAGTCACGGATGAGACACGATACGATGCAACCTTTCCGGCAATAGCCTCGCGAAGTATACCTGAACGGCAGGATTCAACCGCGACTCAATCTCTGCCTTCGGATTACGCAAATTATGCCTTCCAGATCCGCGCTCCGTCTACTTGCACATTTGCCATCGCGTTCCGCGTATCGACGATGCAGTTAGCCCATTGCGCAAGTTCCGCGTAGTCAACCGCACGGTGGTCCGTCGCAATCAAGACAAGGTCAAACCGCTCGATGACGGTTTTCTGCCACTCGATCGACCTTTTTCCCGCCCAAGCTGAGTGCTCCCGGGTTTCTCTAATAATCGGAACGTAGGGATCGTAGTATTCTACTTTTGCCCCCCGTTCATGGAGGAGCGTCATCAACACATAGCTGGGAGATTCCCGTTCGTCATCAACATCCGGTTTGTAGGCGAGGCCAAGAATCAGGATCCGGCTGGCCTTTAACGATTTCGTCTGCTCATTCAAAGCTTCGGCCACGCGGTGAATGACATACTCCGGCATTGCCGTGTTGATCTCGCCAGCGAGCTCGATGAAGCGGGTGTTCTTACCATATTCCCTCGCCTTCCAAGTCAAATAGAATGGGTCAATGGGTATGCAATGCCCGCCTAGGCCGGGTCCCGGGTAAAAGGGCATAAACCCAAACGGTTTTGTCTTCGCCGCATGGATCACTTCCCAGATATCGATGCCCATTGCATCGTACACGATCTTCAATTCGTTAACCAAGGCAATGTTGATGCTCCGAAAGATGTTTTCTAAAAGCTTGGTCGCTTCGGCCACCCGGCAGGATGAGACTGGAACCAGCTGCTTGATCGCAATCGAATAAAGAGCGACCGCCCGCTCGAGGCAAGCGGAGGTAAAACCTCCGACCACTTTTGGGATGCTCGCGACCACACTATTCGGATTGCCCGGATCTTCGCGTTCGGGTGAGAAGGCGAGATAAAAGTCGATTCCCGCTTTCATCCCGGAGTTGCTCTCGATTGTTTGCCTTAACTCTCCGTCCGTGGTGCCAGGGTATGTCGTCGATTCAAGAACGACCAGCGCGCCCCTCTTCAGATGCGGAGCTACGCGGCGGCCCGTCTCTACGATAAACGAGATGTCCGGCTCTCGGTTTTTATTTAGAGGCGTCGGGACGCAGATAACAACGGCATCAGCAGAATCGACAACACTAAAGTCGGTCGAGGCGGAAAGCCGCCCCGCCGTTAGCACCTCCTGAACGGTCGCCGCGGCGACATGCTTGATGTAGCTTCGGCCTTGGTTGATCGCCTCCACTTTGGCGCGGTCGACGTCCAAACCAGTCACTTCCGCGCCTGACCGCGCAAACTGGATCGCGAGCGGGAGTCCAACGTAACCAAGGCCAACAATGCAGATTTTCATACAGAGCGGAAAGCATCAGCGTGAACAGAACATGTGCCTTCGGCCCCGCCGCTCACGGAATTCGAGACTGGGTGTTCGACCGTTTTCCGCTGCGTAGATCCTAGATTCATGAGCGAGAAGTGTATATTCTGGTGCAACTCCTTGGGCGACGCAGTGAGGGATTCAACGTAAGACAAAGGGAGCGCCTCGCCTACAACTTCCTGCAGCCCTTCGCTGCAACCCACGGTGCTTTCGGTGGTGGTCGCGATTTGTATCGCGATTACCCCTACGCAAGCCTCAACCTCAGTTGTTTCCCAAGCGGTGATCGCGCTACCGCATACGAAGGGAACTAGTCCTGCACGGGGC
>JBJMGJ010000023.1:0-4168 GCA_045807965.1 Bryobacteraceae bacterium
CGACGATCACTCCGAGGATCGAACGGGCCAGATTGTGCGAGAGATGGCTCGCGACCCGCGGCTACGGCTTGAACTTGCGCCAGAGCTGCCTGCGGGCTGGTGCGGCAAGCAGTTCGTGTGCTCCACGCTTGCACACCTTGCCTCCCACAATGTATTGGTGTTTCTGGATGCCGATGTCCGGGTTCATCCAAGCGGACTGGCCAGGATGGTGGCTTTCCTTCAGAGCAGCCGTGCGGACCTGGTCAGCGGATTCCCGCGGCAGGATGTTCAATCGTTTTATGAGCGACTGTTACTGCCGTTGATGCATTTCCTGCTGCTCGGCTTTCTGCCGATCGACTTGATGCGCAAACGGTTGGATCCATCGCTTGGCGCCGGCTGCGGGCAACTCTTCGTAGCAACGAGCTCGGCATACTGGGCCGCAGGCGGTCACGCCGCCATTCGGGAGTCGCGGCACGATGGCATTTCGCTGCCCCGGGCATTCCGGAAGGCTGGCTTGCGGACTGATCTCTGCGACGCCACTTCTGTCGCGAAATGCCGCATGTACTGGAAGGGCGGAGAAGTCTTTCAGGGCTTGTTAAAGAACGCGACCGAAGGTGTAGCC
This sequence comes from Bryobacteraceae bacterium, assembly GCA_045807965.1. Lineage (GTDB taxonomy): Bacteria > Acidobacteriota > Terriglobia > Bryobacterales > Bryobacteraceae > Bog-105. Next base: position 602 of record JBJMGJ010000023.1, read on the forward strand.
GCCGCACCGCGGATTTTTATCTTCACTGGCTTATTGCTACTCGGTCACGTTTTGCCCTTTGCTCTGATCGTTTTCGGGTTCAAGGTCAGGGCACCAGAGTGGGTCGTTATCACTTCCCTTCTTTCGGGAACTCTGTCGCTTGCACCGAGGATCGCCGCAGCTGTTCGGTTTCGGCAGCCGTGGACGGCAGCGCTGTTACATTCGGTGGCGATTCTGCTGTTTCTCGGCGTCCAGTGGTACGCGTACATGCAGTCACTGCTGGGAACGCCAGCGACGTGGAAGGGCCGAACGTACTTACAGACGTAAAGGACGCGGGAATTGCCGTTGGTGTAATCACCAAGTGAAGCGGCCGTTTAGTTGAAGGACGCGCGCGCCCCTGGTATTTGTGAAGCGGCCGAAATTAGCATTCAGGACATCCTGGTTGAACGATGTCAGATTAGTATGGTTTAAAGCGTTGAGGGCGTCCAAACGCAGTTGGAGTTTGAGCTTCTCAAGGATCGAGAAGTTCTTTCCGACCGACAGATCCGCATTCCAATAACCCGGGCCTCTGAGAAATGCGCCTGAGATATTGCCTGGCCGAATCGGCAGGCCAGAGGCGCTGCTGATGGGAACGGCGGTGAACGCAGCTTTGTTGATGTATTGCAGCGTGCTTAGATAATTCGGGTTCACACCAGGCTGATTGGCGACGTAATCCGGACGGCTGACGTTGTCGGCACTGCCTTCTGTAATCAGCAAAGGCTGTCCAGTGGCAGCGGCCACGATACCGGAGAACTGCCAACCACCAAATGCCTGCTTTACGAACGAATTACCCACTGAGGCGAGTGTCGGTAACGAATAGACCCAATCCGCATTGAAGTAATGCGTGATATCGCCATCCGCCGGGCCCCACTCCGGGCGCAGATTGAAAAAGTTCTGGACGCGAGCGTTGGTGTTGTTCTGATAATACGCGCTGATATCGCCGGTTTCGGTCGCCAGTTGTTTCGCCCAAGTGTAGTGAACGGCGAAGGTGAAGTTATGCGAGAAGCGCTTTCGCAGCGTGTTCTGCCAGGACGAATACCAGCTTTGTTGCGAGTTATCGATGTAATATCCCTGGTTCAGATTCGGATTCAAGCGAACACCCGTAACGCGATCGGGTTGGTTATATAGCCTCGCAAGAGGGTACTTCAAACCCCGATTGCCAACAAATGCAGTTTCGAACACCAGGGAAGACGTGATGGCATGTTGAACACCGAAGTAGACAAGGCCTACGTACGGGCTTTGCAGATTGGGGTTGAAAATAGAAGAAGGCTGGACACGTTGTTGGGCTTGAATAATGGTTGCGACCTGATCGTTGTAGATCGGGAACTGTAAGCGATTGTTGATTGCTTCCTGGCGGCTGAGCGTCACGCGGAACGGAAGGTATCTCGATCCGACCGCACCCGTAAACATTCCAACAGCCATGGGGCTGAACATAATACCGGCTCCACCCCGGATGGTTGTCTGGCCTTTGCCGTTGGGATCCCAGCTAAAACCCAGGCGAGGAGCAAGGTTGATGCCGGCATCCGAGTTGTAGGGGTCATTCGGGTCCCGTACAGGTCCGAAGTTGAAGCGATTGTCGATCAATCCGTTGAGGTTATAAAGCGCGTAATCCTGTGTTGTGGTCCGCGAATGAGCAACGTACTTGGAGAAGAAATCGTAACGCACGCCGATATCAAGGCTGAACGTCTTGCTGATCTTCCAATTGTCCTGGGCGAAGAACCCGAGCGTGTAATTCGAAGCGTCGTAGATTCCGTTGCCGAAGGTGATGATCGTTTGCGCCGGCGTGTTTGCCAGGAGATCGGTACGAGTGGCATAGTTCACTGTTGCGTTTTGCGGGTTGGTGCGAAACACGTTGTAGCGCATGTAGATGCCGCCGAATTTAATGTTGTGTTTGCCGATCGATTTCGCGTACTTCTCTTCGAGGCTCCAGGTCCGGCCCTCAACCAGGTACAGTTCACCTGCGGGCGAGTTGAAGCCGATATACGAGAGCTGAGGACTTCTGCCGCCGTACGGAATCGTTTCCGGGATGCCGTCCAGGAAATATTGATCCGTGCGGTCCATATCGTTCAGGTTGTAGCCGAAGCGTGTCTCGGAAGTCCAAGATGGGCCGCCGGTGATGTAGTTGGCCGTGCCTCGTTCGATGAAGCCGTGGAAGATCTGCGGATTGTTACTGAAGATGCGCGGCGTTGATTGGTACGGTCGACCGTGCGTATAACTCAGCGATAAGTTGCTATTACTCGTCAGGTGAATGTCGCCCTTTCCGTCGAAGTGGTCATCCGTATTGCGCTGTTGGCCGGAACCGATGTAAAGGCCGAGATCCGCTCCAGACGCAAACGGTTGGTTCGGAAGGGGCACGCCTTCGAGTGCATGCCCGTAAGCGGGAACCGCAGTCAAGAGCGTCTGACGAAAATTGGGTGTTAGTACGGTTCCGCTCACAACTTGAGTGATCGACTGCCGGTAGCCCTCGTAATCCGCAAAGAAGAAAATTTTGTCACGCTTGATGGGACCGCCAATTGAGCCTCCAAACTGGTTGAAGACGGCGTTGGGGATGGTGCTCAGGAACTGGAGCCGCGAGTTGAGGAAGCTGTTTTGAAAATTCTCGAAGGCGCTGCCATGGTACTGGTTTGTTCCCGACGTTGTGATGATGTTTACGTTTCCGCCCAGCACCTGCCCGTATTCGGCCGGTAACACACCTTTCGTGGTTTCTACTTCCTGAACGGACTCGAGAGAGACGAGATTGATCTGTTCGAAATTGCCGCGCATCGAGGTGGTGCGGCTTTCCGGATCAGCCGTTGCGCTCGTGCCGTCAACCGTGAACAGCGTTCCAGCTTTTCCGACACCGTTCAAGCGAACAAAACCTCCGCCGGCACTGGCCCCAGTCCCCAGTCCAAGCAATCCGCCCACGTTCCGTTTGGAAAGCGGCAGTTGAGACGCTTCAACCATCGAGACATTTTGCCGCTGTTCAGCAGAGACTGCATTCACGAGCGGCGCGGCCGCTTCGACCGAGACAGTTTCGGTTATTGCCCCAAGGTCAAGCGTAAAATTGCGGCGTACGTTTTGTCCGGCCGACAGCTCGATCGCTTTACTTTGAATGGTTTTGAACCCCGTATGCTCGATCTTCAATTGGTAGGTGCCGATCTGGAGAAAGTTGAAGGCGAAATCACCTCCCTCTCCGGTCGTCTTCAAGATCTCCACGCCGGTTGATTGGTTGGTGAGCCGAACGTTTGCACCCGATACGGATGCGCCGGACGGATCCGTGATCGTTCCGTAAAAGGTTGCCGTTGTTACTTGGCCCTGCATCGGAAGAACCGCGTGGAATAAGACGAGAGCTGCAATAACGGCCGGAGCCGTTGGGACAAAGAAGAAGCGACGTAGCATTTGAATAACCCCCATAAGTCCCACCCCGTGAGACTATTTTTGATCGGTAAGACCAATGAGATATTATTGCCATCGGGAACCGGAGTCAAGGCATTTGTGGACCTCCAGTTTCGCCGGCTTTCCCGGCTGGAGTGAACGCCCGAAAGGAGACGCATGGCACGACGATCGAGC
>JBJMGJ010000024.1:0-10183 GCA_045807965.1 Bryobacteraceae bacterium
ACCGACGTATCCTCAGGGAAGCGTTTCTGCAGGTCGGCCGCGAGCCTTTGAGGTCCGGAAGAATCGCCCGAGAGCGCCAGCGCATAAGCTGCGGCGTACTCCACATCTCGGCTTGTGGCAAGCTTGAGCGCCGCGTGACCGCGCTCAATTGCTGCCGCCGCAATTCCGAAATGCGCGTCGCATACCGACTCCGCGGCAGAGATCAAAAGTGGCACGGGCCGGTTCAAGAACGCGACGGGTAGCCTTACCATGGACGAGACTCTGCACCAGATGTTGGCGAACTCTTCCGGCGCTCCGGTCTTTTTTGAATCGACGGGGGAGTTCACGGGTACAATCTCCGGAGTGGCCAGACCGGAGGAACGCGACGGCGACCGGTGAATGAGAGAACGCTTTGCGCCTGCTCAATGTACTCGTAGCTGCCACGAGTCCGCTTGGACAATTAAGCGAACCGCGGCACAGCAATGAGAGTCCCATGCTGTGCCGCCGGTTCCGTCGCTTCGTCTTCGCCGCTCTGCTTCCCGACGCGGCGATACAGGCTTTTTTCGAGCCGGTCCAACCGGGATCGTAAATGGCTTCCCCTTGCTACAGTGAAAATTCACATTAATGGAAATCGTAAAAGTTGTAGGTCGGGAGATCCTGGATTCTCGCGGGAATCCGACGGTAGAAGCTGATGTTCACTTGGCGGACGGCACCGTGGGACGCGCCGCGGTTCCCTCCGGCGCTTCCACCGGCGAACACGAGGCCGTGGAACTGCGGGACGGCGACAAGAAACGGTATCTCGGCAAAGGCACGCGCACTGCGGCCGAGAACGTAACGACGAAAATTTCACCTGCGCTGGCAGGGCTCGATGCGGCGGACCAGACCCTCATCGACCGCACAATGTTGTCGCTCGACGGTACGCCGAACAAAGGTAAGCTTGGCGCGAACGCGATCCTCGCGGTTTCGATGGCAGCCGCGCGGGCCTCCGCGGAATCGGAGATGACTCCGCTCTACCGTTATCTGGGTGGTGTAGCGGCCCGGGTTCTCCCCGTCCCCATGATGAACGTCATCAACGGTGGCGCGCACGCGGACAGCTCCGTGGATCTTCAGGAGTTTATGCTTGCGCCGATCGGCGCGGCCAGCTTCTCGGAAGCTCTCCGTATGGGTGCCGAGACGTTTCACACGTTGAAAGGTGTTCTGAAAAAGCGCGGCTACTCAACTGCCGTCGGCGATGAGGGCGGTTTTGCCCCGAACCTCAAGTCGAACGAAGAGGCGTTGGAGGTTCTCACCGAAGCTATCTCGGCGGCCGGCTACAAGCCGGGCGAGCAGATTTCGATCGCGCTCGATCCCGCCTCAAGTGAGTTTTACGACAAGTCTAAAAATCGCTACGTCTTCAAGAAGTCAGACAAGAGCGAAAAAACTTCCGAGCAACTGGTTGAGTTCTGGGCAAATTGGGTGCGCCAATATCCGATCGTCTCGATCGAAGACGGTATGGCTGAGGACGACTGGGATGGATGGAAGGCGTTGACCGATGCGCTCGGCAAGAGGATCCAGCTTGTCGGAGACGATCTTTTTGTCACCAACTCCGAGCGTCTGCAACAGGGAATTGACCGCGGAATAGCGAATTCGATCCTCGTCAAAGTAAATCAGATTGGGTCTGTGACAGAAACGCTGGAAGCGATGCGCCTGGCCGCGAGCGCGAACTACACGGCGATGGTGTCTCATCGGTCCGGCGAAACAGAGGACGTGTTTATAGCCGATCTCGCCGTGGCCACGAACGCGGGCCAGATTAAGACCGGCTCCGCCAGCCGCACCGATCGCATCGCGAAATACAACCAGCTCCTCCGCATTGAGGAGGAACTGGGCGCCGCGGCAGTCTACCTCGGCAAAAAAGCGTTCCGGCAATAGGGAGCGCCATGGCGAAGAAGAAACCGCTGGTCCTCACGATTCTCGACGGCTGGGGATACTCGCCGGCGACCGAGGCAAATGCCGTTGCGCTGGCTCGGAAGCCCACATATGATCACCTCCTGGCCAATTTCCCCAATACCCTGATCAATACCTCCGGTCGATCGGTCGGACTGCCCGAAGGACAAATGGGCAACAGCGAAGTCGGGCACATGAACATGGGCGCCGGCCGGGTCATTCATATGGATGTAACCCGAATCGACATGATGATCAGCTCCGGTGAACTACGCTCCAATCCCGCTCTTCAGAATGCGATGAAGAAGGCCGAAGGACATCGGCTCCACCTCCTCGGGTTGTGCAGCGACGGCGGCGTGCACGCGCAGCTGAGCCATCTCTTTGCTCTCCTCGAAATGGCAAAGGAACGCGCCCTCAAGGATGTATTCATCCATGTCTTTACTGACGGCCGTGACACGGCGCCCGAAAGCGGAGTCGGGTACCTTGAGCAACTCGAGCGTAAATGCTCGGAACTCGGCTGCGGCCGCATTGCTTCCGTTTCCGGTCGTTACTACGCCATGGACCGTGACAAGCGTTGGGATCGCGTGGACCGTGCATTTGGCGCCATTGCGCTTGGGAACGGAATCAAAGCAAGATCAGCCGTTGATGCCATTCGCGCTTCTTATGAAAAGGGCGTGACCGATGAGTTCGTGGAGCCCATCACTATCGTTGATGATCGCGAACAGCCGATTGGCTTAGTTCAAGACGACGACAGCCTGATCATGTACAACTATCGGGCAGACCGTGCGCGTGAGATCACGATGGCGTTTGCCGATCCTACGCTCGAGAAGCCGGCTCGCTCGCTTGTCCCGAAGAATCTGACGTACACGATGATGACGCAGTACGATCGTGGCTTTGGGTTGCCGTATGTGCTGCCGCCGGAACACCCGGACAACATACTCGCGGACGTAATGCAACGGGCGCAATGGAAGAACTTGCGTGTTGCCGAAACCGAAAAGTACGCCCATGTCACTTACTTCTTCAACGGCGGCAATGAACGGCCTTACGGGGGAGAAGACCGCGAGTTAGTCGCGTCGCCTAAGGTGGCGACTTATGACCTGCTTCCCCAAATGAGCGCCGCGGGCATCACGGAAAAAGTTGTGACGGCGATTGAAAGCGCTGACTTCGACGTAATCGTCATGAATTTCGCGAATGCCGATATGGTGGCCCACTCGGGCAAACTGGAACCCACAATAACCGCTTGCGAAGCAGTCGATGCCGGCCTTGGCGAAATCTATTCTGCCCTGAAGCGTTCGGGCGGCAGTTGGCTTGTCACCGCCGATCACGGTAATGCCGAGATGATGGTCGATCCGAAAACCGGCGGCCCACATACATATCACACAACCAATCCCGTGCCGTTCCTCTACATGAGTGACGACCGTGTCGCCCTGAAACCCTCCGGAGCTCTGAAAGATATTGCTCCAACCGTGCTCGCCATCCTGGGACTGGAAAAGCCGAAGCACATGACGGGCGAGGATCTTCGGATTTTAGATTAGTCCGCCGTTTGCTGCGGCAGCGCGTCCCTGAATACTTGGGGATCACGTGGCTATGAATTCCCTGGATACCGTGCTCGTGCTCCTCTTTTCTGTCCCATGGCGGTCGATCACGGCCCAGCGTTCACCATCCAACTTTGAAGAACTTATCAGGGAGCGTCAGTGGACAGAGCTCGAAAAACAGGGATGCCGGGTTCTATCGCGCATAGCTGCCGCCGTCTATAACGAGCCCTAAGCGGAGTCGCTGTTTTAGGGCTATCATCTATCATCCGGGCCGAACCATTGTCGGAGGAATCGTATCAGGCCTACAAGTGGCTGATACTTCCGTAAACCCGTCACGTCCGTCGTGCTCTACCGCCGTTGAATACCAGGTATCGAGAATGCGGAATTACGGCAGACTCAGAACAGCAAACTTACGGCTCTCCCGCCTGTCGCTCCGGTTTACCAGTCCCGGAAGAAATTGCATCCGCGGTGGCCGTTCTTAGGTAGCGGATGATGCCGCGTGAATCGCGTAGTGCATGGTGCGAGATCAATTCGATCTTGATGTTGTCCGAAGTCGGATTGATTTGAATCTGGCCTGAAGTTTTCTGTTGATCGGTCAGAGGCATGGCTTGTCCGTCGTCGATGCGAACCGCCGCCAGGTTCGAACCTCGGGTCTGCTCCGGCGGCCACCGGACGAGAACGGCACTCGAAAGCTTTTCCACTCGCAGCGAGATATTCGGCGGCGGTAGTTGCAGGTAAGCCCAGTAACCGGCTGCACATCCGAGCAGCGAGGCAAAGACCAGTATGAGAGCCAGGCTGATGCCGGCCGACTTGCTTCCCGTCTCTGCGCGTGACTTCGGGGCCCCTGCTTTCGCCTTCCATTCTTCTTCCGCAATGGAACTCCTGAGATGCTCGGAACGACGGCGTCGAATATCATCGATCGTCGGGGCCGGTTCTCTGACCGAATTCGTCGCGATCTTTTCCGTGTTTCCTGGCGGCTCGGTACGTGAGACTTCTCCGGCCTCCGTATTGGTCAACCGCTCTGGTGAACTCTGCCGCCGAAGAATTTCTTTTCGATCCGGTGCGGGAATTGATTGAACCAATGCAGCGGAAGCGGCGCGTCCAGGGAGCGGAAGAATGATTGCATGCTCCAGATTCCTCTTCGGAGTTTGACCGTCCGGCTTTCGCAAAGTAAACACGAAACGCGTAGGCTGGAACCGTTCCGGCTTGATCAGTAGCGTGACTCTGCTCGTTCCCGGGAAATAGCGATCAAATATCTCGCTCTCCCGCGCCGTCATCTCCGGCGCGCTTCGGGTATGCGAAACAAACCAACCAACGCGCTCAAAACCCTTTAACTCGGAGTCGGATTGAGCTTCCGCAAAACTTTCGGCCATCTTCGCCAGATCTCTGTCGGAGAGCACGAACGAAGGCCCTGAGGCATGTTCACACTCAATAAGCCGAAACGCTTCGATGGACACTCCCTTCGCTGAGAAGCGGCCATACAAGACACCGCCGATTTCCACGCCGCCGTGCGGTATGCGGCGGTAAGCTTCGTTAATCTGAAAGTCCAGATCGTGGAATAAAGGCAGGGAGTACTGAACATTAAGGGAAGTCTCCGGATCGGTCCAGCCTGCGTATTGACCCTCACTGGAACTCATAACGTGGTCCAGGATGCGAGGAGCTTTGCCCCATGCGCGGAACGAGCCGATTCATCCATGAAGTCCTCTCATTCTACGATGAATAGGAAGGATAACCTTAGGTCTGGGCTTGAGTTACGTAACGCGACGGCGTAAAACATTCAAGAACAGAGATACGCGAACACATGAAGACTGCTGTTGAAGGGGTCGACCTCCAATTAGCTCATCCTGACGAACTGGACGTGCAGTGGATTGGTCAGGAAGAGCCGTTGCGACAGTTGCTCGCCGCTTGGATGGTCATCCATGAGCGCGACACCCCCATGACCCCCAGACTTCTGGGCAAACCTGGCGTGGGTAAGACGACCTTGGCGTATGCCGCTGCCAAGCGTCTAGGCCGCGACGTTTACATCATGCAGGCGACGGTGGACACCCGGCCTGAAGATCTGATTATTTCGCCGGTGATTGAGGGCGCCTCACGCTTGAAGTACGTTGCCTCTCCGCTGCTCACGGCCATGATTCGGGGCGGCGTGGCAATCCTTGATGAGGGTAACCGCATGAGCGAAAAGAGTTGGGCCAGTCTTGCCTCGCTTCTCGATAGCCGTCGCTACGTTGAATCCGTGATTGCCGGAATCAAGATCAAAGCCCACGCGAACTTCCGGCTCGTGACAACAATGAACGACGATTCATCAACGTTCGATTTGCCCGAGTACATTCATTCGCGTCTCCAGCCGCAAATCCTGATCGACTTTCCGGAGCGAGAAGAAGAGCTTGCCATTCTCCGGGAGAACCTTCCTTTTGCCCCCGAGGAAGTATTGCAGTACGTAACAGATTTTCTGCAGCGAGCGCACGAAGCCGACGAAAGCTATACGGTTCGGGACGGTTTGAATATCGCTCGCTACTTACTAAAGCTTGCGCACCAGTCCGGAACTCCTCACCGGGTTCTTTTTCAACCGGCCGTGCTCGCCGTTCTCGGTGACGAAGCGCAGCGCTACAGCTTCCGCCGCTAGAGCGCGACTCATCGCATGTTCACAGAGCCATTGAGCGCCGGAACCCTCGTCCGAGGAAATTTAACGTATCTGCCTGTTGTGCCCGGGCGGATCGAATTTGCTCGCCGCGTGCGGCAATTCCTCCTCGAAAACCGTCCGGAAGTCGTGGCGGTTGAACTTCCGCGCCCGCTGGAACCGCTGTATCGCAAGGCGATTGATCGCATGCCTCACTGGTCGGTTGCCGTCATTCGTTCGGATGAGGACGACGAGTCAGCTCAATATCTTCCGATCGAGCCCGGCGACCCGTTGGTCGAAGCGCTGCGGACGGCTGTCGAGATAGGATCAGAAGCCATCTTCCTCGAGCCGGAAATTCGCGCCGGATCTCAAAACGTGGCGCCATACCCCGATACCGCTTCGATCGAGTACATCGGGTTCCAGCGTTACCTGGATGAGTATCGAGTTTCGAAAAGCGGGCGGAACCTCGGAGATATAGAAAACTCCAAAGCAATGGGATGGAAGCTGCAGGGTGCATTCCCCTTCGCGTCCGTCTGCGTGGTGGTCTCGCTTGCCTCGCTTGATCCGTTGCTGGACGCCATGGATGTGCCGCAAGAAGAGCCCCCCGCGCCGCGAACCCGCTTATTCGAGAACACCGAGCTGTTTAACCTACATCCGGATTGTTTAGCCGAAGTAGGGAGCGAGCCGCCGTTCTACCAGGAGATCTACGAAAGAACGCGCCAGGATTTAAATCTGTTTGTTTCGGATCGCCGGATCTGGCAGTCCGCTCTCTTGAAAGATGCCGAACGCGAGTACGAGATCAACACAGGCGAGACAATGCGCTCGTGGCAGCGCATCTCCGTCGCCCGCTTCAGCCGGAACCTGGCGGCTCTGGACGGCGACTTGCTCCCCGGGGTTTACGACCTGACGCTCGCCGCTCGCTCCATCGTCGATGACAATTACGCCTACGAAGTCTGGCAGACCGCGAATCGCTTCAGCGTTCAACAGACCGAAGACGAATCGCTCGAAACGGTCAACATTAGCGGAGAAGACCTGTGGCTTCGGACGCGCAAGTTGCGTATTCGCCGCCGGCTCCCGCGCGTCAAGCAGATGCTTCGGCCCGCTGGTTTGAAGCGGCGCAAGCGTGAAGCTTACGAAGGCGAGTGGGCAAGCCAAACGGATGGAGCCTCTATCTGCTCCTATCCGCCCGAAGATCTGGTGATCGAGAATTTCGGGCTTCAACTGAAGGGATTTTCGAATCGCACAATCTCAGAAGAGCGTTCCCGCACTGAACGATTTGCTGCGTCGATGCTCGACGGCATAGACTTGCGCGAGACAATTCGCAATTGGCATCAAGGAGCGCTATTCGTCCGCGAGACCGCGAGGAGTAGCGGAGAGATTGGGGCTGTGGTGCTCATCTTCGACGAAGATCGTGAAAACAGATACACGTATTTGACTACCTGGCTAGGCGAACATCAGAACGAATCGGATATGGCGTTCTATTCGACACCCCCGTTCGACCACATCGTGGGGCCGGGAATCGGGAGAGCCGAATACGGCGGTTTGCTCATGACTCTACCACCCAGGAGAATGTACAACGTCTGGGATGATCCGGATTACGATCCGGCGGAGACGAAAGCTGAGCGTCTGCTCATGGCGGCGCTTGATTACTCGGTTCATAAAGACGTGCTCTATGTGGCGAAGAAGCCGCCCCGCAGCATGTTCCGGCAACTGGCTGCTCGCCTCAATCGCAGGATCAGGTACATCCCGATAGGCCAGCTTTCACCCACGCAAGTGAAGAAGGTTCGGGTCGTTCATGTGTTGGACAGCTACGATCGTCGCTCCTCTGCTAAGCAATACATCTGGTAAAACGAAAACCCCGATCAGCGCCGAGGCCGATCGGGGTTCCGAGCGAAATAAGGTAGCTAGTGGTCTACTTGTCGCCTTGGATGCTGGCGCCCCACAGACCTTGTTGACCCCAGAGTCCTTGCTGACCCCAGAGACCCTGTTGACCCCACAGGCCTTGTTGACCCCAGAGACCCTGCTGGCCCCACAGGCCTTGTTGACCCCAGAGTCCCTGCTGGCCCCACAGGCCCTGATGACCCCAGAGACCTTGCTGACCCCACAGGCCCTGTTGACCCCAGAGACCTTGCTGACCCCACAAGCCTTGTGCTCCCCAGAGTCCCTGACAGCTAGTGAGAACCGAGTTGCTCCAGACAGATCCAGCGCCCCAGAGGCCTTGCTGACCCCAGAGACCCTGATTGCCGAACACGGAGGAAGGATCGAAGGTCACGGTAACCGCGCCCGTGCTGCTGTGGTAGGAAGCGCTGGGCGATAGTGCCGTTCCTGTTGAAGGAACACCATTGATCGCCGCAAGTGCTGCGCCGAGATCCAGGTATCCGGCTCCCACGGTGAAAATGTCGTAGAACGACGTATAAGTCTGGCCGCTGGCCGCATCGTAAACGGAACTGCTTTGCGGGAAGGTCTTGTAAGCCGTCTCCATGATCAGGAGCTTGACCTGGTCAGGGGTGAGATTCGGTTTGGCCGCGATCAGGTCCGCCACAGCACCGCTAACCGCCGCGGTTGCCATGCTCGTTCCGCTGAGAACGAAAAAGTTGGTCGAGGGTTGGTGTGCCTGCGCACTCGAGAGTCCGGTCAGGTAATACGAGCTCGAGACACTGTTCGTTGCGCCATAAAGCGTTTCTAACGTCGCGCCGTTAGCCATCAAAGAGACCACTTGATTTCCGGCGGCCAGCACGTCGGGCTTGATGATGTGGTCGATCACGCTGGGACCTTTTGAGCTATAGCTCGCCATCAGATCATCGGAACGATCCGGCGTACCCATGGCTCGCATTGCGCCCACGGTAATCACGTACGGATCGTTTCCTGGAGCGTTGATGGTTCCATACCCGGAGGTCCCGGCAGAATTATCACGCCCATCGTTACCCGCGGAAGCAACCACCACAATTCCGGCCTTCCACGCAGCTTCCGCCGCCTGGCAAAGAGGATCATCCTGATAGCTTTCGTAAACTGGTCGGCCGAGCGACAGGTTGATGACGCGGATGTTGTATGTGTCCTTCAACTCGATGGCTTTGTTCAACGCGGCAATTACGTCGCTGTCATAGCCCTGACCGTTGCCGTCGAGTACGCGGAAATTAATCAGATTGGCTGCGGGGGCAATTCCTTTGAAGGTCCGGATGCAGTTGCCGCAGGTTGAAGCGGCCCCGCTCGCGCCGATGATTCCGGCTACGTGCTGGCCGTGTCCGAATAGGTCCTGCCCGCCAGCCTGCGCATTGGAAGGCACGAAGTCTTCTGTATAAACGATGCGGGATGCGGGGAGGTCCGCGGTCGCATTCATTCCGCTGTCAAGAACCGCGACACCGACTCCGCTTCCGGCAAATCCGGAATTCCACGCTGCCGCTGCGTTCATCGCGGCGGCTGTGTTATCCAAACGCGCAAGGACCAGGTGATCAAGCGCAATGTGCCGCACTTCAGGGTCTTTGGCTAGCTGCCGGATCTCTCGGACTGAGAGTTCATATACGCCGGCCTTAAGGGCGGCGAAGCGCGAGCGAATCTGTCCACCTCGTGCCCGTACTTTCGTTTCGCTCGCCGTGTCCGGCTGTTTCGTCCAATTCACAATCACGTTTATGCGACTGCTCTGGTCCAGGCTGTCAAACTCGGTGGACAATTTCCGGTGTTGTGCGCTTGCGGAAAACGCCAGTGCCAGCGATCCCAAGAATATTCCAATATTTCTCATCATGTAATCTCCGTCGGGAGGCTTAAAGGCCGGTTTCAGAAACCTAAAGCAGACGAGTTTAAGCTTCGCCTAAGCCTTATCGTGCTGAATGCGACGTTTGTGTAATCTGTCGGGGAAATCTCTGTCATGATTCTTTTTCTCGATACTGCTAGCGCACGGTAATCTTCTTGAGATAAATGCGTCGCTACGTCCACGCCATTACAGGCCCAAGATTTTGTCTCGTCCGGCGGAGTGCGCATTGACAAGAACACCCCACGACAAGCCGCATGCTCGGTCTCGTCAGTGGGCGACCGCCGCCCTGTGCCTGCCGCTTTTGCTGGTTCTTCCGTTCCAGTTGTTCGGCAGTCTTGGTCCCGCTAAGTCCATCAACGAATACACGCACGAGAACTGGCAATC
>JBJMGJ010000025.1:0-7471 GCA_045807965.1 Bryobacteraceae bacterium
GACAAAAGGGGAGCACTTTGCGTGCTCCCCTTCTCAATCTCGAATGCTTGCCTGCACCTTAGGCAGGTTGAAGGTGTTTATCAAACATCATCTGGAACTCGGGCTTGCCGATCGCTCCGACCTTTTGCTCGACAATCTGTCCACCTTTAAATAAGAGGAGAGTTGGAATGCCTCGGATCCCGTACCGGGCCGCCGTCTGCTGGTTCGAATCAACGTCGAGCTTACCTACCTTGACTTTTCCGGAGTAGTCACTCGCAACCTGGTCCACCGTGGGACCCATCATGCGGCATGGACCGCACCACTCGGCCCAAAAGTCCACCAGAACTGGGACCTCCGAACCAAGCACATCCGTGTCGAAAGTCGAGTCGGTAAACGTCAACGTGTCATTTCCTGCCATATCAATCTCCAAATATTTGATGGTGTAAAGGGCAAATTGATTCAGGGCAAAGTCCGGCAGCTGGAGCGCTCTAGCCTCGGATAACCCCGGAATGTTGGGCTACACTGGGCAGAAAGGCCACTTGCGCATCGTTTTTCGCACCCGTTTCGCCCCCACCGCTTTCTTGTTGATCTTCGCACAAGCCCAGGTACTCGCTGGAGGCGCGGCATCGCCGGCTGCTTTCGGGGCCGACACCGGGGAGAGCGGATTCGGAGTTAGCGTGACGCTCTTTTCTACTCTCGCCGCCATCAATGCAGCGGGGTATGACGCCGGTATCGACTCACCGCTCAATGAACGCTACAAGGTTCGGACGCAGATCAGAGATGAACTGGCAAAGATGAAGATTCCGGTGCTCGCCGAGTTGCGGGCGTTTTATAAAGCTCACAAACGGCCGTCTGACGCTGCTGATTTGGGCCAGTATATCTCTTTCGCCATGCTTTCGAAGGGTCCGCCCGATTTTGAGATCCCCTCGGGAGAGGCGCCGCCCGATGTGGAAGGATTGTCAGGCTTTAGCCTGCTGCTCGCTCAGTTTTATAAAGAAGCCAATCTGGAAGCCCTCTGGAACCGGGCGCAACCGGCGTATTCGGCGGCGATTTCTGAATATCAGGACCAAGTCATCACCACGCTTTTTGAGGCAAATGGATATCTGCGAAACCCGTCAGGGTACTTAGGCCGCCGATTCCAGATCTACCTGGACCTGCTAGCCGCACCAGATCAGATTCAGGTCCGCAGCTTCAAAGACGACTACTTCCTGGTGATCAGTCCCACAACAGCGCCGGTCATCAACGAAATCAGAGATGCCTACCTCGCTTACACTCTCGATCCGCTCAGTTTCAAGTACAAAGCGGCGATCCTGACGAAGAAGCCCCTGCAGAAGTACTCGGATGCGGCGCCGGCGCTCGATTTGGCCTACAAAGATGATTGGTCGTTACTGGTGACGAAGTGCCTCATCAAAGCCATCGACAGTCGTCTGCTGCGCGGCACGCCGGAAAAGAAGCAGGAGTATGTGAACCAGGCGATGCGGGAAGGGTATATCCTGACCGCCGCCTTTGCTGACCTGCTTCCTTTTTATGAGAAGCAGCAAGACGCAATGCGGCTCTTCTATCCGGATCTGATTGCCGCGATCGACGTCAAGAAGGAAGAAAGGCGGCTGAAAACTGTTGAATTTGCGCAGTCTTTGCCGCCGCGAATCGTTGCCCCCGCAGCGAAAATGCAAATTGATCCGGCTGAGGAATCTTTGCAGACTGCGGACGGCCTCATGGAGCAGAGAGACCTGGAATCGGCCCGCAAAGTGTATAAAAAGGTACTCGAAGAGACGGCTGACAAGGCAAAGCAGGGCCGAGCTCTATACGGTTTGGGCGTTATCGATCTTCAGGAGAAACGTTGGGACGAGGCGCTTAATCTCTTTCAACGTACGGTTGAGGCGAACCCCAATCCGACAACGACTGCTTGGTCACACTACTATCTGGGTCAGCTAGCCTTAAAGGCAGGCAATTCGGATAAGGCGGCCTCCGAATTTAAACAGACAATCGCCACGGAGGGCGCTTCGGCGCGAGCACGCGAAGCCGCTGAAAACGCCTTGCGTAGCAGTTCAGGAGAAATCAAACAATGACAATTACGTCCCTTCGGCGGGCATTTCTGGCAGCAACGGTCACCTGCGGACTAATCTACGGTCAGGCGGCCAAGGCCCCGCAGCCTAAAAGCCAGAAAGAACGTGAGGCCTTAATGCAGGTTCAAACGGCAGCACAGTCCGGTAATGCGGATGAAGAGCTGAAGGCCATTGACGGTGTCCTCGAGAACTTCGACAACACCGATTACAAGGTCATGCTGCTCACAATGGGAATAGAGGCGGCTCAGAGGAAGGGAGACGCTCCTCGGGCGTCGGTCTATTCGGACCGTCTAATCGAAGCCGACCCGAACAATATTGCCGCACGTGTGATGCAGGCGGAGAGCATTGCTCAGCACACGAGAGAGAATGACCTGGACAAAGAACAGAGCCTGAAGCGCGTTGAGGAGCTTGCCAACAAAGGCCTCGATCTCTTGAAGAATTCGACGGCTCCTCCCGCGGGCGCCAACGAGGCGCAGTGGCCGGAAATGAAGAAACAGCTCACGTCCGAGGCTCACGATGCGCTGGGCCAGGCCGCTGACCTGAGAAAGAACTATCCCGACGCCATCAAACAATATCAGCAAGCGCTGGAAGCGCAGCCCACCAACTCTGTGGTGACAGCGCGTCTGGCGAAGGCTTACGTAGGCAACAAGCAGTACGACGAAGCCATAACCACGGCGGACAAGGTAGCCTCCATGGCGGAGGCTCCCGCGGTGGTCAAGCAATTTGCTCAACAGCAGAAAGATGCGGCTACAAAGCTGAAGGGGTCGGCAGCTAAGTAATCCGGCGTCACGTCCAGATGCCCGCGGCACTTGAGCTGCTCGAAGAGAAACTGGGCTATCAGTTTCGCAACCGCAGCCTCCTCCTCCACGCTCTCACCCATCGTTCCTGGAGCGTGGAGCACCGGGACATTTCGCCGATCCGAAGCGATAACGAGCGATTGGAATTTCTTGGTGACGCGGTGCTTGGGTTTGTCGTCAGCGAAGCGTTGCTCGATAGCTGTCCCAACGAGAGTGAAGGTCAACTTTCGCAAAGGAAGGCCCATCTCGTCAGTGCAAATCATCTGCATGTCTGTGCTCTCGAACTTGACTTGGGGGACTTTCTTCTTCTCGGAAAGGGTGAGGAACAGAACGGCGGACGAGGGCGGCGGACCGTTCTTGCGAATGCGTTCGAGGCGGTCATCGCGGCCATTCACCTGGACGGCGGACTGGACCCGGCGCGCGAATTTATTCGCAACACCGTGCTGCGCGAACATCGCGAGGGGAAGCACCAGAGCGTGAGCACTTCGCTGAACTTTAAAAACGTTCTCCAGGAAGAAGCGCAAGCCCGCGGACTTCCCATCCCTCGGTACACGATTGTAGATACGACCGGCCCCGAGCACGCGAAAGTTTTTCTGATCGAAGCTTCGATTGGCGATCAGTTCACATCGCGCGCCGCAGGATCGTCAAAGAAGGCTGCCAGTCAGGACGCGGCTCGACTCCTCGTGGAACAGTTGGAGAAATAATCTACCCGGCTTTTTTCGCCGCTGGGATGGCCTCGTTGCCGGGAGGATCCCGCAACAACTCCGCCAATTCTTTCAATTCGCGGCGCACTTCCGAGAAAGCTACCGGGACAGTAAAAAGCTCTCCCTGCTTGCGCCCGTTGGGAACTGGACTTGCGTGCCGGTTGGCTTGCGATTCAAGATGCTTACGAGCGCCCTCAATCGTGAAGCGCTTTTCGTAGAGCAGTCGTTTGATCTCAAGCACGAAGGCGACGTCTTTACGTCGATAGACGCGGTGCCCGGTGCCCGATTTCTTGGGACCAAGGCCACGGAACTCTGCCTCCCAAAAGCGCAGAACGTGCGGCTTCACCCCGGCGAGCTTTGCGACCTCTCCGATACGGAAACAGAGCTTATCCGGTATTTCGGCTTCTACAACTGGGTTGACCGCCAAATCTTCCATTTGGAATCGAGCCAGACTGCACCCTATTCTACCTGAGTTTCGAGAATGCTACGTATAAACTCTTAAGGGAAGATTAGACTCGAGTCCCGGAAGACTGCCACACATCACATGTACCTAAAGCATCGTCGCAATTTCACAGGCGCGTACCTGCTCTTTTCAGCTCTCGCCACGCTCGTCGTGGGGAGTAGTTTGCAAGCTGCCAAAGTCGAGAAATCGCCATTCGGAAAAACACCTGACGGCCAGCAGGTAGAAGTCTATACGCTTCGCAATGCTTCTGGAATGGAAGTCAAGGTCGCGACCTACGGAGCGACGATCACGTCCGTCACAGTTCCGGATCGCCAGAAGAAAATGGCCGATGTCGTTTTGGGCTTCAAGGATGTGTCGGGATACACGGCGAAAACAAACACAGCGTTTTTCGGCGCGTCCATCGGGCGCTATGGAAACAGGATTGGCAACGCCAAGTTCAGCATCGACGGCAAGGAATACCACACACCGGCTAATGACGGGCCGAACACGCTTCACGGAGGGCCGAAGGGATTCGACAAGCACGTATGGACTGCGAAGGATGTCTCGGGCGCGAATCCCGCAGTTGAATTACAAATCGTGAGCCCCGATGGCGACCAGGGCTTTCCCGGCAAATTCACCGAAACAGTACGTTATACGCTGGGCGCCGACAACGATCTACGCATTGACTACTCGGCACAAACCGACAAGCCGACCGTTCTCAATCTGACCAACCACTCCTATTTCAATCTCGCGGGAGCCGGAACCAAGACCGTTCTGGATCATCGGATCCAACTTTCCGCGGACAGGTTTACGCCCGTGAACGAGACCTTGATCCCCACGGGCGTATTACAGCCTGTGAAGGGCACTCCCTTTGACTTCCGCTCGTCCACAAGGATTGGCGATCACATTGACGAAAACGATCAGCAATTGAAATATGCCAAAGGCTATGACCATAACTTCGTCCTGAACACGGGCGGAGACTTAAAAAAAGTCGCCGCCGTGGTCACCGAGCCGACTTCAGGTCGGGTGCTCGAGGTCTTCACGGACCAGCCCGGAATTCAGTTCTATACAGGCAACTTCCTGGACGGAGCGAATGAGGGAATCGGAGGGAAATACGGATATCGCTCTGCCCTGTGCCTCGAGACTCAGCATTTTCCCGACTCACCGAATCACCCGAGTTTCCCGAGCGCGTTGCTCAGACCGGGCCAACAGTTCCACAGCACGACAATCTACAAGTTTTCAGTGAAGTAGAAGAGGAGCGTTTAGCTCCTCGCTTCTCTCGCCCGCAACAGGCGACATTACATCGCCGCGCCGCCGGAAACGAAGATTGTTTCTCCCGTGATCCAACGAGCATCGTCGGAGGCCAAGAAGGCGACGGGCGGGGCGATGTCTTCCGGCTGGCCAGCGCGGCCGAGCGGTGTCGAAGCAATCGCGCCTTTTTCGAAGTCGCCCCCCACAATACCGGCCGAGTGGGTACCTTCGGTAACGACAAAACCTGGATTAATCGAATTCACACGTATATTCCGACCCCCAAGCTCTTTCGCGAGAGCCTTGGTAATTGTGTCCACGGCGCCTTTGGTAGACGAATAGATTGATGATTCCGCGGGGGCCAACGTGCTTACGATCGAACTGATGTTCACAACACTCCCGCCTTCTTTAGGGATCAGCGGCAGGGCTGCTTTGGTGGTCAACAGCAAACCCAAAACGTTCGTGTCGTACTGACGTTTGTAATCGCCCGCATTTACGTTCTCGATTGAACCGAAACTGTACACACCCGCGTTGTTCACGAGAATGTCAACCTTGCCGTAAGCCTTCTTCGTCTCGGCAAAGAGGTTTTGGATTTCCTCTTCGTTCGACACGCTCGCACCCACCGCGATGGCTTTACCTCCGTCCTTCGTGATCTCGTCTACAACCTTTTCCGCGCCTTCGCGACTACTCGCGTAATTCACCACGACGCTCGCGCCGTCGGCGGCAAGGCGCTTCGCAATCGCTGCGCCGATACCTTTCGAAGCGCCCGTTACGACGGCCACTTTCCCGGATAGTTTGCTCATTTCGTCACCTCGTTCTGGTCGAAGCTCTTCTTTCACTTCGATGCCTATCGAAATGATGCGGCCTCCCTCGAAAGGATTCAAGGCGGACGTCGTTCTTGGATTGCGGTGCTCCTACAAAGTAGAGAGGCGTTTCAGGTAAGCCTTCCAGACATCACGGCGAAGTGTGAGATGGGCGAACTTTCCGTCCCGCGTGATCTCCACGAGCCCGGCATGCTCTAGTTCTTTCAGATGGTGGGACACGGTGGCGGGCGCCAAGCCGGTCCAGTCGCAGACCGAACTGCATGTGGGGGCTTGCTTGGACTCGCCGATTCTCTGTAACATTTCGAAGCGCTTCGGATCCGCGATAGCTTTGCTAATGAGCCCTAATTGCCTTTCATCGAGGTGGATTTCGCGATCACTCATTAGCGCAACACCCGACGAAGTGTCATGACGTCCGGACGGACTGACGCGCTGCGCAGCTTCTTCCAGTCGTCTGTGACGTGAATCAGTTTGCCGGTGATGTGATTCGACTGCTCCGAAGCCAAAAACTTGATGTGATCGAGCTGTGCCTCGGGGGAAGCACCGCCGTTCCGCCTTGTTTCTTCCGCGGCTTCAGCGACTCGGTTCTGCAGGCGATCACGCGCGCTAATGATCTCATCCGTGATGCTGGTGTACGCCGGTCCGGGATCGAAACAGTTGACCTGGACGTTGTGGTCCATCACTTCCGCGGCCAGCGCCTCGGTGAAACGCGCGATCGCGGCTTTAGAGGTCGTATAGGCCGAGAAACTCGTACTCGGAGCTGAATCAACTTCGCAACCCAGCGCGATGATCTTCCCGGAACGCCGTTGAATCATGTCCGGCAGCACCGCTTTGCAGGAGTTCACTACGCCGAAGAGATTCGCCTCGATGGCTTTCGCCCATGTCTTCAAAGGCGAGTCTATAAATAATTCAAGAGGGCCGAGCGAGGCAGCGGCGCAAATCAAAATGTCGACAGGCCGGCCGAAACTGACGCGTGCGCGTTCTACCGCGAGTATCAGTTGTTCCGGATCTGTGACGTCCGCCCGTATGCGGACGGCGCTGCCTCCGGCCTGCTCAATCTCAATATGGGCTAAGTCCAATTCCGCTTTGCTTCTAGCGAGCAGGGCGATACGCGAACCAAGCCGTGCAAACGCAAGCGCGAACCGTTTTCCTAATCCTCGTCCCGCCCCAGTCACAAGTATGCTTTTTCCGCTGAACTCGGTTTTTGAAATGGTCACTTTGTTTTAGAATTTTGGCGGCAACTTGGGCACCGCAACTCCGCCCCCAGCATAAAACAGGATCGCGGAAGATCGATATACGAATCACCTCGAGTGATACGCTACGGGGCGCTGAAGAGCGTTTTCATTGCCATTTCTGCGCTATACTCCGTTTGGACGGGTTCGCAGAACCCGCAAACTTATTAGCTGGAGGCTGA
>JBJMGJ010000026.1:0-12500 GCA_045807965.1 Bryobacteraceae bacterium
GCTTTCCGCGCCTTTACATCCTGGTGGAAATCAAAGCGTTCTCCCGCACTATAGCACCGCGCTCACGGGCATGGCTCATC
Source organism: Bryobacteraceae bacterium (assembly GCA_045807965.1). Taxonomy (GTDB): domain Bacteria; phylum Acidobacteriota; class Terriglobia; order Bryobacterales; family Bryobacteraceae; genus Bog-105. Next base: position 81 of record JBJMGJ010000026.1, read on the forward strand.
GTTCCTTTTCAAAGACTTAGCAGGCCCGGCCTAGAGGTATTACTGCAAGTACTTCCCTAGCCTTTCAGCGATATATAGTCGGATAGACTTCCTTCATCTCGTGAGCTATCTCACAAGCGGAGCCAATCTGGATCAGTTCGCCCTTTCCAATGCCCGGACATACGTCCCGTTCCCGTTTCCAAGCTTCACGATTTTCGACGAGCTCGGGCCAGAAGGGATACAGGCGACATTGGGTCGGTTTAGCCGGATGGATGGAACATCCATTCTCTCGGAGAAAGTGGCACTCCTTTTGGGGCGTTCTTCGTAACCGCAGCAACCTACGGTAACGAATCAGGTACTTCGCTTCGAAATCCGCCGTTGTGAGGCCAAGATACGCGGCCGCGCGCACCAAATCCGCCTCACTGAGATAGACGTAACCTTTCACTCGGCAACATCGCGTGCAGCCCGGCTGACAGGTAAATCGCAGCGAGTTCTCAGCCACGCGGATCCTTTGCTTCAGACCGGAACATTTCTTCCTTTCACCTGCTCCACAATATAGTCCGACGTGCGCCAGCCCAGGGCGGTGATGGTGAGAGTCGGATTCTTATCTGCGTTGCTGACGAACGGAGCGGCATCGGTCACAAAAAGATTTTTCACATCCCATGCCTGGCAGTGCGCATTGAGGACCGACGTTTTCGGGTCGTTTCCCATCCGAGTGGCGCCCACCTCGTGTTTTACTTCGCCCCCGTGCTCGATGCCCCACCTTCGTTCTGCGCCTGCGCTGTCCGTGACCACTCCGCCCATGGTCTCGATGTACTCACGGAACGTCTCCTGCATGTGCTTGGCCTGCAGGATCTCGTCGTCGCTCCAGCGAAAGTGGAACCGCAACACCGGGATGCCCCATTGATCGACCACGTTGGGGTCGATCTCACAGTAGCTATTCTGGTTTGGAATCATCTCTCCCCGACCCGCGAAATGAACCTCCCCGCCATACAGCCGGCGAAGCGCTTTCTTTAGTTCAATACCGTAACCGCCGCCGAGAAAGCGATCCGCGTAGCCGCCCATGAATCCGGTCCCTGGCTGGCGCCGTCCGCCGCTAAGCTCGATGTGATACCCGCGAGCGAATGGCAGTTTTGCGGCCTTCTGTTCCTTGTACAGCCACCAGGGCATGTAAAGATGCATGCCACCCACGCCGTCCTCATTATGGGGAGGCAAATCCTGCAGAATCGGCAGGTATCCGCTAACGGAGGAGCCGACCGTGTCCATGATGTAACGCCCGACAAGGCCGGACGAGTTGGCGAGTCCGTCAGGGAACAAACTGCTCTTCGAGTTGAGAAGGATTCTCGCCGTCTCACAACAGCTTGCCGCGAGCACGACGACCTTTCCGCGCACAGTGACTTCCCGCCGAGTGTTCTTATCCACGTAAGAAACACCCGCGGCAAGCCCATCCGCCCCGACCAGAACCTCGCGCGCCATCGCGTTTGTGCGTACTTCCAGGTTTCCGGTCTTCAAGGCAGGAAAGATATGAACCCCGGGAGAATTGAAATTGGCGTTTACCCCGCAAGCGCGGCCACATTGCGCGCAATAATGGCAAGCCGCGCGACCGTTGTGCGGACGGGTCAAGATGGCGAGGCGCGACGGTATGCACGGAACCTTGAGCTTGTCGCTTGCCGCTTTGATGATCCTTTCGTAACCGCGCGGCGCCGGTGGCGGAAGGAAACGTCCGTCGGGTGCGTTCTCGATCCCTTCCGCGGTCCCGAAAACTCCGATCAGTTCTTCGGCTTTGTCGTAGTACGGTGCGAGTTCTTCGTACGAAATGGGCCAGTCAAATCCCTTGCCATCTCTGCTGTACGGCTTAAAGTCGTACGGCCCCATCCGCAAGGAAATGCGCCCATAGTGGTTGGTCCTGCCGCCCAGCATACGGGCGCGCCACCACCACCAATCGGAATCCGGAGCATTGGTATACGGTTCGCCAGGCACTGTCCAGCCGCCAACCGCAGTCGCATCGAAATAGCCGAGTGGTTTCTCGTGGGTTGCCGCACCACGATGCGGGACGTCATATGGCCAACCGAACATCTTGGCATCGCGCGTACAGTCGTACCAATCGCCTGCCTCGAGCATGCAGATCTTCGCGCCGGCCCTGGACAGCACATCCGCCGCAACGCCGCCGCCCGCGCCAGATCCCACAATGACAACGTCATATGTCTTCGGTGGGGGAGAGATCTGCGCCATGTTCTCAAGGCCAAGCTATCACGCGGCGCCGGTGCGTGGCTAGAGCTTCAAGTCGCCCCGACCGGTCTTCGCCGAAGCCAGAACTCAACGATGATCGTGTTGATCGCAAACCCAATCCAGAACGCTACACCAAAGAACTGCTGCGGTTCGAGGTGTGTAAGACTGCGGCTGGCGAAGAAGATCGCCATCACCGGGCGAGTGGTGGCAATTCCAAGCAGAATTACGACCGCGCGTACTCGCCATCGCCGCTCGCTCGCAGCATCCCCCAGTTGCCTCGCCTGCCACGCTCGCCAAAGCGAGAAGAGAAAGGCAGAATTGAATACGAGAACCGCGGAGCGCTCCAGCCAGCCGCCGATTGAGTACAGGGACATAGCGTAGGCGCTGAGGCCCACCGTTGCCCCCAACGGATACAACAACTTATCTGCCCAGGAAAGCCGAGACCCTTTGCGAAGGATCACGATCGGCGCCAGAAGAACAAACAGCAGTGCCGGAACGATATGAACGAGCGTCAGGGCCTCGTGCTCGGCGAACACGAGATCTAGCGCTCGGGTAGGTGAGTCTGAACGAGACGGAGAACCGGCCAAGGCAACCATGCGTCGGACCACAGCAGCAATAGCAATCGCGATTGAGAACCAGAATCCGAGACGCAAAGTCAGCGGGACCGAGGTCGTGGTTTCCGGCGGAACAGGTGAACTGGTGGACGGCATCCGATTGGTGTCCCCACTCATAACAAACGTCCCGCACCGTGTTCTTGTTCAAAAAAAAGACGGGCTTTGGCAGTTCGGAAAGAGTCCGCATGCCAATCTCAGGAGGTGAACCCTGTCGAAGAAAGATTATCTGCTTTGGGCATTGCCCTGCCCGGTGTGCCCAGCCCGATGGCGAACTATACACCTGCCGTACGCAGCGGAAACCTTCTCTACTTGTCCGGTCAAGGGCCGAGATTCGGCTCGAACCAATTCAAGACCGGAGTGGTGGGCGATAGCGTAACGCTCGAAGAAGCTTACCAGCACGCAAGGCTCGTGGGCATTCAGCTACTCGCGGCGGCGAAAGGCGCTCTTAGCGGCGATCTGTCGCAAGTACGCCGCGTGGTCAAGTTACTCGGACTGGTGAATTGCACTCCCGATTTCGGCAAACAGCCGCAGGTGATTAATGGCTGCTCTGACCTGCTGGTGGAAGTGTTCGGTGAGAGCGGACGGCATGCGCGCTCGGCAATCGGCGCTCACCTTCCGAACAATATCACGGTTGAGATCGAGGCAATTTTTGAGGTCAGCTAATCGGCGCGAAGATTCCGAGTCGATTCAGAAGATCATGAGCTTGCTTTTTACGGTCATCTGAACGGACCATTTCCCGTCCGTGCCTAAAGTGCATTGCAGGATCTCTCCGACAAACAGGAGATCTTTGCCTTGGACTCTGATAGCACCGGAAGGAGCGATCTCTTCCGCCGACGAAATCATCAGACATTTGCCCGTTGTGCTCGCAATCGTTCCATTCACCTTGCGGCCGGGGTTGAGATTGGAACTCGGTAGCTCAATCACCACCGATTCCGGATTCTGAGACGGAGATCTACTCACAATATAGAGAGAGCCTGGCTCGCTCGGGATATCTCAAGTTTTCGGCCAATTCGAATCACTAGTGGGATTCCAAGCTTCCATTCACGAAAATCGGCTCGAGCAGGCGAAAAACAATCTCGCTCCCGGGTGGAAGAGTCACGGCACTTTTCTTCTTCTCAGATTTGTCGTTGTTGTCCGCCAGTTCTGGTTCCATCGTCCGTTCCGGTTTATTTAGGCCGTCGTCTTCCGCCTTCAATTCGGAGATCACTTTTCTTGCTGCTTCGCTGGGCAGGATGGCGGCCTTTACCACTCTGCTATGAGAGCCGGTCTCATACCATTGGGCGGTTTTGATTCTCAGAGGCCGCCCGTTGAGCGCCTCTACTTCAGTCAAATCCAGGTTCAAGGTCGAACTGCCTCGAAAGAACCTTGCGCTCCGGGCATCAACAATGCGCCCGATCACAGCGGCGCCGGCCGGTGCGATCACGATGCCGTTTGCGGTTAACGGCACGGCCAGAGCACCCTTGAATACTTCGCCCTTATGGTTTTGTTTCGTTGACAACTGCTGTGTCAGGCGCACGGTGATCGGAGTCTCCGCCTCTATCCTGAGCGCGGCATCCGCCGGCCCGGGAGCCCCGGAAGTCAGGTGCAATGCGCCTGGTCCCGGAAGCGGCTGAGTTAAAGGGAACGCTCCGCCAATCGGAGCCTGGGAAAGCGCGGGACGCGGGGGAGCCGCCGCCTTACTATTCTCGTTTGGAGCTTTCGATACTTTCTTGCGAAGCGCAGGCGTAGGACCACTACCCGCCGGTACTTGTGACTCGGGTGCAGTTCCGTCTATTTCCGGCGATACTTGCGTAAGCGACGGTGGACGGTCCGTACCGCCGCCAGAAACCTCGGATAGATTCTGCTTCGGCCGGTCTGTTCCGTCACCAAGATCGGATTTCCCTGCCTGGTGAGAAGCCTGGATCGCAGAAGGTCTAGATTGCGGGATGCCGTGAACGTTTGAGAGGACTAGACCGGCGCCAACGACACCGATCACGCCGATTCCAAACGCGCCAACCACTTTCCAGATATTCTGAAGCAATAGCCTGCCGAGTTGCTCGCCTTGGATCAGGGCCATGCTTCTATTTGACGATGCCGAGGGTTGGGAGCGCCACAAATGAGTCGACGAACTGAGCGTTATCGGGTCCTGGACCCGCGAATGCGACGGCAACCTTGCTATCGTGCGGTGCAAATGCCGGGTCACTTTCGATCACGGCCCCCCGTCTAATACATATGCGTGTGCGCCTGCTTGAGACAATCGTCATTGGTGGATGCTTAGTGTTAGCTGGCTGCGGCTATCGTGAGACGCCGCAAGAGCGACAGGAGGACGCCAACTCGCCAGCAGGGAAGGTTGGGCAGGCCGCACATAAAGCGGCGGTTGAAGCCGGTAAAGCAGGGCGAGCAATTGGTCGCGAATTAGACAAGGCTGCGCACGATGCCCATGAGGGTTGGAAAGAAGCGGGCCGAAAGGATCAGGAACCGCGCGAGAAGTAACGACCGGACTCGCGATGTCAAGAGTACACGGCGGCGCTTTTCGCATGGGTTCAAACGCAAACTACTGAAAGCGCGTGATACTTGTGATTTCCAATCCGAGATCATAAGGCCCAGCAGAACCTCTCGTCCCAACGGAATAGCGAACTATTCCAGTGACCAGAGTGGAGCGAATCTCGACGAGCAGAGGTGTTCCAAGCGGCACCGGGACGGGCTTGCTTGTTTTTAGTCCGATTCCTGATTTACTAACGTTTGCCACCTGCGCAATCAAGGGGAGGAATTCTCCGTTTTCCGTAGCGACCCGGACAAGCGTGGGCTCCTGAGCGATTCGTGGTTCTTTCCTGCGTGCATCGGCCGCAACACTGCTCATGCCACAATCAACCTGGAACAGATCAAAGGTCGTTTGCTCAGCGTCCATATTCAGATGTATCGGCGAGCGGGATCGAAATCTATATAGGCGGAATCAGAAACATTCCTTGACTTCCAGGGGTCTCTAGCTCAGAAGTGAGGGCACCCCGAGGCTTTGAGGTGATGCAACAACTTGGCGGAGAATGTTTCGATAAACGCCACGTGTTTGAAAATGGTGGAGCCGGGTGCGAGGATCGAACTCGCGACCTCAAGATTACAAATCTAGCGCTCTACCAACTGAGCTAACCCGGCGGAACGTTTACTTCGCTTATTGTAACGTGGGGTCGCGTTCTCTCCGGACGCTAGATGCTGAGCCTTAATGCCCCTCCGTCAACCGCATAATTGTTGCCCGTGACGTATGCGGCCTCATCGGAACACAGGAAAAGCGCCACAGCCGCGACTTCCTTGGGCTCGCCCATTCTGCCGATCGGCTGGGTTTTGGAAAGTGTCTCAAACATCTCTTTTTCCTGGCCTGGATAGTTCTTTCGAATGTACCCGTCCACGAAAGGAGTGTGAACGCGCGCCGGGGAGATGGCATTGCAACGAATGTTCCAGGGCAAGTAATCCTTGGCCACGGAATATGTCATCGCCAGCACCGCCCCTTTACTCATGGAGTAGGCAAAACGGTTTCCGATTCCCGCCACGGCCGCGGTCGAGGCCATGTTGACAATCACTCCGCGCCGCTTCTCCTTCATATGCCCAATCGAAGCCTGCAAACAGTTAAAGTAGCCCTTCACGTTGACATCGAAGAGCCGGACGAAATCGTCTTCAGTGGTCGTCTCCACATCGCCGATATGAGAGACCCCGGCATTGTTCACAAGAATGTCGACTCCGCCATTTGCAATTACTTGGCCGAAGGCTTCGCTGACACTCGCGCGCGAAGATACGTCGCAGACGTGCGAGCTGGCCTTTTCACCACTGTTTCGAATTGAGCGAGCTGCTTCCGCGGCGGCATCCCCGTTGGCATCCAAGATGATGGATTCGGCACCTTGCCGGGCGAAGGTCTCGGCGATTGCCTGACCAATGCCACTTCCACCTCCCGTAATCACGGCGCGTTTCCCGGTAAGATCGAACATCACCCACGTATTGTGGCATTCGAATGGAGGGAGAGCACTCCTGTATAATCCTCGCTCGTAGTTCGTGGAAGACATGATTCCTCCCTCGACGAACAAATTAAGTGCCGAGATCCTGGTCCTTGCCGACGACCTGACGGGTGCGCTTGAGTGTGGAGCAGCGTTTTCTCAGCGCGGTATTGGCAGCGACGTGGCCATTCTGAGAGCACTCCGAAGTGAGAAGCGTGTGCTTGTCGTCGATACCGAGACGCGCCACGTCTCCGAAAACGAGGCCTCATCCCGAATAGAGCAATTCGCAGCGGGTACCACTGCCCGGCTCATCTATAAGAAGACCGATTCCACACTTCGGGGCAATATCCGCGCCGAGCTTCAAGCACTTTCAATGCTCGGCCCAGTTCTATACGTGCCCGCATATCCTCAATTGGGACGCACGGTGATACGCGGCTGTCTCCATGTCCATGGAGTGCCCGTTGAGCAAACCCATTTTGCAGACGATCCGCTCCACCCGGTTCGGAATGGCGACATTGCAGCTCTGCTCGCAGGAACGAGTAACATCGTGATCGTGGAGGAGAGCACGGAAGAGGCGATCGAAGTGGTAGCAGGGGATTGGATCAGGAGAGGCGGTATCGCGGCCGGACCGTCTTCGCTGCTTCACGCAGCAGCGACAGTGCTGGGACCAAGATGCTCGCCCGTCGAGTTTCCGACGATCCGACGCGCCCTGGTCGTCTCGGGAAGCCGGCACGAGCGTTCTCGGCAACAACTCTCAATCGCGGCCCAGGCGCTACAAGACTGGGGCTGGAGCGTACTCTGCGCCCCGAATGAATATCAGGGAAACGCGTTGACCTTCGCCGCGCAATTTGGAGAACGCGCTCAACGCAAATTTGACTCGGACCGCTTTGACACGATAATCGTATTCGGAGGTGACACGGCGTTCTCGCTACTGAAAGCAATGAATATCGACATTGTTGAGCCGATCGGAGAGGTGTTGCCAGGAGTTCCGGTTTCGCTTCTGCCGGACAAAAGAATACTGATCACCAAGGCGGGAGGATTCGGCGATTCCAGTTTGCTGTTTCAACTGCACGAAAGGCTCGCGTATGGACTCCGCTAGTTCGGACCGCCCTTACGGCATCACTCTAGGGGACTCAAGCGGCATAGGCCCCGAGATCTTTCTCAAAGCTTATTCTGCCAATCAACTTCCCCGCCCTTTTCGGATCTTCGGTGACGGTGCGGCTCTGGAGTATTACAACGACAAGCTGGCGCTTCACGTACAACTAAGCGACTTCGATATCCAGGATCCGCACCTTCTCGCCAGGGATGACATTGAACCGGGGCGGCTTTCCGCAAAGTCCGGTGCGGCTGCCAGGCGATACGTCGTGGATGCCACGAATGCTGCCCTTGCCGGTCAGATCCGCGCGGTAGTCACTTTGCCGATCAATAAAGAGGCAACTCAAATGACTGATCCGAAGTTTACCGGCCACACCGAGCTGATCGGTGAACTGTGCGGAGCGGACGATGTGACCATCATGCTGGTCTCGGATCAGCTGATCGTCACACATGTCAGTACGCACGTCTCGTTGAAGACGGCTATCGAACGAGCGAAGAAAGAGAGAGTCCTCAAAATCATCGAACTGACCGGCGCGGCAGTAGCCCGCCTCCGTTCGAATCCGAGGATTGCCGTTGCCGGTTTGAATCCGCACGCTGGGGAGAATGGGTTGTTCGGCGATGAGGAAATTCGCGAAATCAAACCGGCAATCGAGGCCGCAAGGCAGATGGGTATTCCGGTTGAAGGGCCATTAGCCCCAGATACGCTCTTCTATCTGGCAGTTCAAAAGAAGAAATACAACGCAATCGTTTGTATGTACCATGATCAGGGACATATTCCACTAAAGCTGCTGGACTTTGAAGGTGGCGTGAACGTAACGCTCGGACTTCCGATCGTTCGCACGTCCGTGGATCACGGAACGGCGTTCGACATTGCCGGCAAAGGAATCGCCTCTACCAACAGCTTGCTTCGAGCGATTGAGCTGGCGGTTCAGCTGACCGCCAGCTAGTTCCCTCAGTGGGCGCCTAGTTACTTTCCGGTGCAAGAAGGGTGTGTGTAGAACTGCCTCGGGGGAAGTCCTTCCAGACAGGGTTTGTGAAAGCCCCGTTTCCGGCAGAATCCCAAATAGCCAGGCGCGCCCATTTCCAGCCGGGCGCCTTTGCTGTCCATGTGAACTTCTGGTTTCCAAATTGCCGAGTGCTTGATAAAGGAATGATCTTGCGGTGAATTTTCCTTCCGTCGCCCCAGACGAGTTCAGCGATATCGAGCGGGAATGTCCAGTTGACATCCGCCTCCACCCGTAAATCATCCATTTCGCGGACAGCGATCTGCACGGAGGGCAGCAAAACTTCGCCTGTCGAAACGAAATACTCGCCTCGCGCTACCGCATCGAGCAACTGCCCATAGTTGTCGAAAGTCGGGAGCCGCGGCAGCCGAACGTAGTTGACGTTCATGTGACCATAAAGCTCGTGCGTTCCGTCCAGTTGAAAGACGTCCACCTCTCCGATGGCTCGCTTGTGCAGGCCCCAGTTATTCAGGTCATCGAGCACCCGGAAGCCTCTTTCTCCTAGTCGGGGAGACGATAGATCGGAGGGCATCGCCTTCCAGCCAGTACCCAGGTAGCGCGGATCACGGAAGTAGAAAGTATTCTGGATCTTGTCCGGATACCCTGTTGAGCCCTTTGTACGGGGATGCGTTTGGTAGACGTATCCTCGTTCTTCCGAGATCATGGTCCACATGTCTTCGGGGGTGTGTACTCGCCAAACCGCGCCATACTTCGCGTCCACTGTTTTTAGTTTTTCTTCCGGTTTGCGGTCCATGAACCAGTAAACCGGCTTTGGAAAAACAAGAGCCCAATGGCCGCCCAGGATGGTATTCGCTTCTTCGGCGGGTATCAGCAGCAACCTGGAATTTGATTGTGCGCGACAGGCTTGATAAAACGCCTTAATTTCCCGCAGTCGCGTCTCTGTAAGATCGGTCGGGTGCCCATCACCATGGAAGTCCATGATCATTGCCGAATCGATGCCCACCCTGTTCATCACGGGAACGAACGGTGGTTCCCAGGACATGCCGTGTTCCATCGCTTGCTCTGTATACGCGAGGTGCCAATGCGGTGCGAATGTCTGATACCCGGGGAGACTCGGGAAACGATCGCCGTGGGTATACTCTGTGACTGCTTTTAAGGTCTCTTCCGCGGGACCACTACCCAGCAAGAAGAAGAGTGACATGCGCTGCTCGGTGCCGGGAGGCGCGTTCATCCAGGGATAAAAGGGCGAATTGTCGTCGGGCAACTGGCGTATGCCTAACGCTCTCTGGCCGCGCCACGATCGGTACCAGACGTATCCCATATTGGTTGTGTAATCCCGGGCGAACAGATACCGGTGCGGTGGAGCAAGTACGGCGACACTGCCACCCTCCGTACGTGCTCCGACGGCGCGGTATTTGACAGCGAGAGGATGGCGTTCTGAACCATATGCCGGGGTTACTGTTCGAAAAGCGCCCAGCGGGTCGAAGTACGCAATCGACGACGCCATATTTCCTCCCGCCGTTTTGTCGCGATCCGCACTCATCTCGAGACCGGCATCGTAGAAATAGGCCGTATCGGGCTCATTGGTGCTCAGAACTGCCGCTTGCTCGACTAGTCGACTCCCGGGAAAGAACCGGTACCGAATAAAGCCCGAGAAGATCCCCAAAGTCATGCCGTCAAACGATAGTTCCACTCGATCTCCTATCGATTCGACCTGAACGCGCTTCGGGCGAAATACACCCAGAAACGAGCGGATTCCATCCGGATGACTCGGAGGGAAATCAAAAAAAGCGTCCCACCCGCCCCGCCGTTTGCCCGTTGTGGCCGAATACACGGGCCACGCTCTCTCAATCACGGCGGTCTTCCCGGCCCGAATTTCCGTAATCAGAGGCTGTGTGCTGTCCAAATTAAAGCGGGCGCTCCAGTCCTGGTTCTGTCCGTCCCGCCAAGTGAGGTTTAGTGAGTTGTTATGGGTCTCCACCTGTATGGCCCCGCCGCTTTGGAATCGCGATAGATCCACGGTGATGGGAGGGGCTACACTGCCAACCTGTCCGCTTCCGTTCGCCGCGCCAAAGAGAGCAAAGAGGAGCGGCCATAGAAGAGACGACAGAGCGCGCGTGTTCATAAGCTTTGGCCGACCAAAAGGTCCGGATCGAAGTATATCCGCATTTGCGCCGTCGAAGCGTCTTCGTCTTCACAGCGAGAGCGTCTGTCGTATATGCTTGATCGAAACGGGTTCCACGAACATAGTGACACGAAATACCTACCAAAGCACCAGTTTTGAACCGCAACCTGATCGGCAAATGCCGGACAGGGCAGGAGGTCCAACAAAGATCCGCTGGCTTCTGATCTTCTGGATTTTCCTGATCAGCGCGGTCGCCTACATCGATCGTGTAAACCTGTCCATCGCAGGACAAGCAATCGCCAGCGATTTCCACCTGAGCGATATTCAGCTTGGCTGGGTGTTTAGCGCATTCGTCCTGGGGTATGCACTCCTTCAAGCTCCGGCAGGTCTTCTCGCCGACCGTGTTGGCCCTCGTCGGACATTGGCTTTTGCCGTCATTTGGTGGGCCATATTCACCGCCTTGATCACCTGGCTCTCTCCGGCGACTGCGTTCATCATTCCACTCCTGATTGCGATCCGGTTCACCTTGGGCGTGGGAGAAGCCGTCATGTATCCCGCCTCGAACTGCATCGTTTCCGCCTGGATCCCCTCGCGCGAACGGGGCATTGCCAATGGGATCATCTTTGCTGGCGTCGGGTTTGGCGCGGGTGTTACTCCGCCGATCATCACTTGGGTTCTGCTGCACTACGGCTGGCGAGCTTCGCTATGGGTGAGCGCATTTCTGGGGTTGATTGTCGGCAGTATCTGGTATGTGATTGCGAGAGACAAGCCGAACAACCATCCCTGGGTTTCCTCGGGAGAGAAACAACTGATCGAATCAGGGCTGCCCTCCAGAGCTCTAAACCCGTCCGGGTCCAGCCGCCTCTCGCTCTCGGCGGTCCTCAAGAACACAGATGTTCTGGCAGTGACCTTCAGCTATTTCTGTTACGGCTATGTCGCGTACATTTTCTTCAGTTGGTTTTTCATTTATCTGAGCAAAGTTCGAGGCATGAACCTGCGTCAGAGTGCCTACTACACGATGTTGCCCTTTTTCGCGATGGCCATCGCTTCGCCTTTGGGCGGGTGGCTCAGCGACCGCATTGTTCTGCGTTATGGGCCGCGTTGGGGCAGGTCGGCCCTTGGCGCAATCTCACTGGCGCTCACAGCTTGTTTCCTCGCTTTAGGAACGCGTGTTGCTGCGCCGGAATGGGCCAGCGTCGTACTCGCGGGCGGAGCCGCCAGCCTGTATCTGTCCCAGAGTTGCTACTGGTCGGTCAGTGCCGAAATTGGCGGCGAATCTGCGGGCCTCGTTTCTGGAGTGATGAATATGGGCTGCCAGCTCGGAGGTGTTCTAACGGCTTCGTTAACCCCGGCGCTCGCTCAAAGTTATGGCTGGAACACCCCGTTCGTTGTTGCGGCAGTTCTTTGCCTTACGGGATCACTGACGTGGATTCCCGTCCAGCGAAAAGACAAAA
>JBJMGJ010000027.1:0-7176 GCA_045807965.1 Bryobacteraceae bacterium
ACTTGCACCGTGTAAGTCCCTGTGGGAAGTGAGGGGGCTACGTAATTTCCGGCCTCATTACTTGTTATAGATTGCCGCTGGCCCGTTTCCGTGTTGCTGATCTCTACCTCTGCATTACTCAGAACAGCTCCTGTGGCATCCGTCACCGTACCCTGGATGCCGCCGGTAGACTGAGCTAGACAGATTATTGCCCAAAAAGCAGTAAACGTACAGGTTCTAAACAGCGTGATAAAACTGCGTTTGGACGAAAGAAGAAGTTCTCGATACACCGATCACCCCCTGAAAGCATTGTTGGTCCAAGTGTAACAAGGTTTCTTCAGCCCCGAATTGTAAATAAGTTGTAAATGGCGCGCCTTATTTATCCGCTCGGCCGGTCTGCAGAGCAGGAGTGCTGCCGTGACCTCTACTGCCTGGTTCATCTGTGCGACCTGCATTGCGGCGTCCTCGCGTAGGACCTGGTTGGCGCTGACTGCCGCCCCGTTCGGCACCACGTTGGAGAACGCTGGACTGTGATCGTTATGTTGTAAGTGCCTGCAGGCAAGTCTTCCACCGTGTAATGACCATCGTTATTCGTGGTGGTCTACCGCAGTAATCCAGTGCTCGGGCGTAACCCGTTCACTGGAATGCAGTAGTGAGTAACAACAACGCAAGTAACTGCGGAGAACGGGTGAAACGTGATGGCATAAGTTCCCCCCGATTCGAGCCGAATCGTGTCGGCCGTGAATCTGTCGTTAGAACGACCGATTACAAAGAGAGAATGCTTCTGAACTGCTTCTCGCGGTTCGGTGATGATCGAAAACCGCGTTGGCAAGAGTTGAAAAATTATTTTCTTCTGCGGATGCAGGTATTTACACGGTGTCGGAAGTGCATGCCTGAACAGCATTTGCTACCTTGCTCGAACGGAAGACAACGGGAAGAAGCCGAATGAGCAAAACGTCCATCTCAGATTTCAAACTTCAAGCCAATCGGCACAATGCCCAATTATCGACGGGCCCCTCCACCGAAGCTGGCAAAGCTGCTAGTTCCCGGAATAATTTCCGGCACGGTCTCGCGGGAGCCTTCTGCGTGCTGCCGGGTGAAAGCCTTGAAGATTTCGAGCAGCTCCGGACTGACCTCGAAAAAGAGCACGAGCCTTCTACCGCCACTGAAGAGCTTCTGGTGAACGACATGGCGCGCCATTACTGGCTTTATCAGCGCGCTCTTCGTCTTCAGGAGGGATGCTTCGCGACGGATATTCAGTCAGGCGACGTGCAGAATCGGCTCAGCCTGTATCTTCGGTACGGAACGACTCACGAGCGCGCATTCCGTCGTTGCCTGGCGGACCTGCTAAAGATGAGAAAGCAAAGGCTTCAGCTTCAGCGTGGGTTCGAATCGCAGCAGCGTGCCGAAGTCGCCGAGCGCCGCCGTGGAGTGGCCGCACAGTGCCGCTGGGCAGGGAACAAGTCGGGCAGAGGCATTGTCCCGGTTTCTCCGCATGAGGTCGACGACATCCTCCAGGGTTTTGAAGCCTTGGATGAGTATTTCCGAACGCCGGACGAGGACGAGGAACCGCTTCGGTCCAGCGGAAAAGGAAAGGGCGGTCGAAAGGCCGCTTGACCGCCCTGGGTTGGAGTTAGAAGTTAAGCCGCAATCCGAACTGCACCAGGCGAGGTAAGTTCAACTGCGAGGTGATATTCCCAAAGTTCGGGTTGCCCTTATGAGTATTGGGATCGGCAAACTGAACCCGGTTAAATAGGTTGATAAACTCGGTCCGGAAATCGAGGTTGAAGCGCTCCGTTAATGCGGTCCGCTTCACGATGGAGAAGTCCCAGTTCGCAATACCAGGCCCGCGCAACACGGGATCTGTGCGGGACTCGTTCCCGAACGTAAACGCAGCTGGCAGTTGATAAGCATCTTTGTTGAACCAGCCAGTGATCCGGCTCTGTGCGGATCCATCAACCGTGACATTCGGAGTCACGACATTGGGCCTTGACCCGCCGCCGTAGGAGTTAGTCAGATTCGATGCCGTTGTAAAGGCGAGCGGAAAACCGGACTGGAGAGTCGTCACACCGTTGAACGCCCAACCCGAGATTAACTTGTCCGCTGCTCCGTGAACGCCGCTGAGCATCCGCTTTCCTTTTCCGAAAGGCAGATCGTAGACATAGCTGACGACCAGGCGCTGCGCGGCGTTGAAACTCGCCAGCGATTTCTCCGCCCGTAGATTGTTGTAGTCCTGGATGCTGCTGAGAGACTTTCCGGCTTCGAGCCAGGTAGTCAATGTGTCCGTATCACTGATCAGTTTTGCCCAGGTATAGGAGCCCGTTATCGTTCCCCCCGCGCTGAACCTCTTTTCGAGTCTCATTTGCAGAGAGTGATACGTCGAGTTCCCGCGATCGGCAGCGCTGTTCCCGACATTCAGATATTGCGGGTATGGGCGCAGGAGTTGGCCTTGCGTGACGGTCGGCAGCCCAAGCGTCCCGGCGCTGGCCGGAATCAGTCCGTAGAACGGATTCTGTACCGGATTCAGAAGGGCAGCGCCACGCGAAAGGTACTGATCGGGAAGCTGGTTGATCTGGAGCGTGGAAAATGCCAGGTGCGTTGCCTTTGATCCCGCGTACGCAAGATTGTAAATCATGCCCCCGGGAAGTTCTCGTTGCACCTCCGTGTTCCACTGCTGTATATACGCGTATGGCGGTCCTGGAACTGCGGCATTAAAGCTCTGTCCTTCGTAATTCACCAACTGCGCAGGGTTGTGGCCGATTGGCTGAAGCAGGCCGCCGGGGAAGGGATTGCTGAGCGTGTTGAGAGGTGTCAATCCGCCGTTAGCGGAAGTGGCCATCGTCGTCGTCGCCGCGTTGACGAACGATTGGAAGGGCGCGAGGCTGTAGTTGATTTGCTCCGGGGAAACCCAGCTGAATCCATAGCCGCCCCGCACTACGGTCTTGTTATCCAGGCTCCAAGCGTAGCCAAACCGGGGCGCTGGCGCGTACTTAGCCGACCCTAACTGATTCCGGCTCGGATACTGTGGTGTATTCACCAGCTCGAGTTGGCCCTTCAGTGGTAACCCGGCTCGCTGGCCGAGCGGGTCCGTCGCACCGGGATCGAAGGCTGCGATTCTGTCGTATCGCTCGGAGAACGATCCGATGATGTCGAGGCGCACACCCAGATTGAGGGTGAGCTTGTTGTTGACTCGATATGAATCCGCGAGATAGTAACCCTGATAGTAGAGTTGCTGCCATACCCGCGCCGCGCCGGCTAAGGTGCCGGTTGCAGGCGTACCTAACATGAACGAGGCGAACGGATATCCCGTACTCCCCGGGGCAAGAGGGTTGGCCGATGTAAACACGTTGTCGAAGCTGAAGCTGCCTGCCGCTGTATTGCTCTGCACGAACGCCCAGTCCCAGCGTCTTGCTTCACCCCCGAACTTCAGGTTGTGCCGGCCGAGTATCTTCGTCACGCTGCCGGAGAGCGCATAGCCGTTGCTGATGCTCTGGATGAACGTTCCGCTGAAACCGTAGAAGCCCGTGATGGCGGGCAGGGGACCTTGGGGAAGACTGACTTGCCGTGACAAAGACGCCCAGGCCGGTCCGAATTGCGACAAGTCGATTCCGGTCTGGAGCGGTACGAACGAGTGAAGCGCTCGCAGATAGGAAGCACGTACGTCGACGACCGTGGTCGGATTCACCGTGTACGTATCCCCCAGGACCGCGCTGTTCGCGCCAAACAGCGTCGTTAGGCCGCCATAATTGACGTGAAACGGGTCGGAAGGCAGGCTGTTGCCGTCCCAATAAGTGTAGCGTCCGAAGATCCTTTGCTTCTCACCCAGCGAGTAATCGCCGCGCGCGTTGACCTGGGTTGTATTTCCGCCGAGATTAGTGTTCCCGGCAAAGTTGTTGACATTCCCCGGCAGGTTTGGAGCGGCCCAAAGCCTGAGCATCGCAACCGCCGTTGGATCGAACCTCGATGCCGGAATTACATTATTGGGGAACGGCTGTCGAACCGGCTGTCCCGCTGGGCATGCCTGAAGTCCCTGCAGTCCGCACGTCGTGTAAGGATCGTAAATCGGAGGAAGCCCGGCGAAATTGCCGGACCGCATCGCTGCCGTCGGCACCGTGGTCAGCGTGGGTCGCCCATTCCGGAGAGCAAAATTCTCCCAGGAGGTGAAGAAGAAAAATTTGTCTTTGATAATCGGCCCGCCTGCCGTGATCCCGTATTGATTCTGCGTGAAGGAATTGCGCGGAACGCCGTTTCGATTGTTGAAAAAATCGTTCGCATTGAGAATGCGGTTCCGCAGATATTCGTATGCGCTTCCGTGGAACTGGTTCGTTCCGGACTTGGTGGCCATGCTCACCACACCTCCGGAGAACCGGCCAAATTCGGGAGTGACCGAGTTGCTGTCAACTCTGAATTCCTGGATCGAGTCCTGAACCGGCACAATGCCAGGCGAATTCGCGTTCACCGTGTTCAGCGGGGCACCGTCCAGGTAGAAGGCGCTCTGATTGGCCATTCCGCCGCCGATCTGATAATTTCCCCAACCGGTGTTATTCGTAAACGTTCCGCCCGACTGGTTTCCAAGCGGGCTTCCGGAAGTGGAGCCCTGCGGAACTACGCCGGGAGCAAGCGCAATCAGATTCAGAGGGTTGCGACCGTTCAGGGGCGTGTCCTGAACTGTGCGTCCCTCGATGACCTTGCCGATTGTTCCGGACTCGGTTTGGAGGAGAGGCGTCTCGCCCGTGACCGTCACTGTCTCGGAGGCCTCGCCGACCTGCAACGGAGCGTCCACCTTTACCGCGGATCCGACCTCAATACGGATGGGTTCGCGGCTGTACCGCTTGAATCCGGGCTGCTGAATGTTTACCCGGTACTCTCCCGGAATCAGGTTCACGAAGTTGAAATTGCCTGAAGACTCCGAGGTTGTGGTTCTTCGCTCGGAGGTGCCGACGTTTGTGAGCTCAACCGTCGCTCCTGCGATGGCCGCGCCACTTGGATCAGTAACAGTTCCAACGATCGAACCAAACGAGGTCTGGGCCAAGCTCGGAAAATTGGCCAGTATGAACAGGAGCGAGAAAAGACACGGAGCTCCAATACGACGAATCAATCTCATAGATTCCCTTCCTGGCGACAAACCAGATTGGTTCGAGGGTAGAACTAAATGGAAAGAACTGGAAGTCATACGGCCGATATGTCGGGGCATATGACGTGGTCCTAGCCGCGAAAACGTGTGATACAGTGGTCGCGCGTGGGGACCCGGAATAAATGATAAGCCCCGCCGCGCCCACGGCCGATTCCAATGGTCGAACTGACCTGCCGACCCGAGAGTTGATCATGGATCAGCTGGGGCGCATCCTTCAAGGTCCAGGCTTTCGCAACAGTAAGCGCTATGCCGCCGTGTTACGGTACATCGTCGAGCGGACGGTAAACGGGCATGCGGACCAGGTGAAGGAGAGAACGATCGGTGTTGACGTCTTCGGCCGGATGCCAGATTACGACACAGCGTCCGACCACGTGGTCCGGAGCGCTATGGCGGAAGTCCGCAAGCGGCTGGGTCAATATTACGCGGAGACAACATCATCAGCAGAACTGCAGATTGAGCTTCAGCCCGGTTCTTATGTCCCTCAATTCCGCCTGATCGCGCCTCCTGTCGAGGTGTTGGCGATACAACCGGAATTGCTCGTTTCACCTGCGACGCCTGCGCCAAAGAGGTTAGTCAAACGTTGGGCTCTGGGGCTAGCGACGGTATTCCTGACGGTCG
Source organism: Bryobacteraceae bacterium (assembly GCA_045807965.1). Lineage (GTDB taxonomy): Bacteria > Acidobacteriota > Terriglobia > Bryobacterales > Bryobacteraceae > Bog-105. Next base: position 5,732 of record JBJMGJ010000027.1, read on the forward strand.
TGGTGATCGCTCTCGTCCTCCGGAGCGCGACGGCAAGAACAAACGCATTGCAGAGCTTCTGGGCCCCCGTACTCAATTCTCCTCGTGAGGTCTTACTCTGCGTTGGAAATCTCGCCGGGGGCCAGACCGCTCAGTCCGGTTCGTCTCCCATAGACCTGCGGCTGCTGAGCATGGGAGACTTTCACCGTCTTCCGACCGAAACCATCCACGTTTCAGACGCAATCTCGCTGGCGAACATCGTTAATTTCTTGGGAACGAGAAATAAAGCCTGGAGGATCGCCGATCAGACAGAAGCAAACTACGGTGATCTTCGAGACGGTCCTGCGGTTTTGATCGGGTTAATGAATAACGACTGGACTAAGCGCTTGCTGGGAAAAGCTCGTTTCAAAGCGGAAAGCATTGCGCCCCGTCAGGTCGTGATCCGTGATTCGCGCAATCCGCAGAACAACAGCTGGGTAATGGACTACGCAACGCCTTTGCTGAACGTAACGCGCGACTACGCGCTCATTGTCAGAGTTTTCGATCCGAATACCGATCAGACGGTTGTCACCGTTGCCGGTATTTCGGTCTTCGGAACGCTGGCCGCATCCGAGTTCCTCACCGATTCTCGGAGCCTGGGTGAACTCAGCAGGATCGCTCCGGGGTGGGAAAGCAAGAATCTGGAAGTGGTCTTATCGACGGAGGTTGTTCGAGCCAAATCCGGCCGCCCGCATATTCTCGCGGTTCAGGTCTGGTAGCGCTTCCTTGCTTGGTGGCGCGACATCGACCCGGTCGGCACCAGGCATAGGCCTTCAGGAAAGTCTTGAAATGATGGTGGCCAGGGACGGAATCGAACCGCCGACGCCAGCCTTTTCAGGGCTGCGCTCTACCGACTGAGCTACCTGGCCGGAAGAGAATTTTCATTTTAACAGACCGGGTAGTCCTGGGTCGCAAGCATCGTCTGGGACAGAACACCTACGCCGCGTAGAGTTCTTCTACCAATTGAATCTCATCTTCGGCCTCGACCACATTCGGCCGTTGGGGAAGTTCCCGCCCGATCTCGGATGGCCGGAGTGAGCAGCGGAAGTTCATGAAATGCTCGGAGGTGGGTTCGAAAGTGCCGCAATATCTGCACTGGATGGGACGCATTGCCAAAGAGTGTGTCCCCGAATCCATTCATCTCCTACGACGATCAGCTTTTTCGCTTTTCTGGGAATGAGCGGAAGACCTTGTCAGTTCTCGAGTTTGCGTCTGCTACCCGGCGGATAAAGCTATCGAAACCGGTTGTTCTTCGTCGATCCAGAGTGGGGCATGCCGATGCGGCCGCCTTGAGAAGATTGAATCAGAATCATGAGTTTCGTCCGTTTCACCCAGGCGCTTTTCCTCATTGTGGCGCTTGGGACCCTCACCCCTGCACAAGAGCAAAGACCGGAGGCAAGATCAGAGGCGGGCGGAGTCAAATGGCC
>JBJMGJ010000028.1:0-3799 GCA_045807965.1 Bryobacteraceae bacterium
GGCAAACATTTCCACGGGTAGCCGGAACTAGAAGCGGCAGTCTCTGTAGCACGTGGTACTTTGAGTGGGGGGTTATGCGGGATCTGTACCTCCTCGGCAGCGAATGAGTTCCAGGGCTTAGGCTGTTGCCAGAATAGGCCTAAAGGCGGCATTGCTATCTTTATCGTTCAACCTTAGTACATGGTCTGGACCTAGGGAAGTTGCGCCTAAGTAGGGCCTGGAACTCTTTGGCGTTCCCCCGTCGGGCGAGATAGCAGACAGCGAATCAGAAGATAGGGCCGTCGCGGATCCCTACCCCGAGCCTCGATGTAATTCAACCATGCCGACACCAGCGGATCGCAGTCGGTCAGAGATCCCGTGATGTCCTGAGACCATGCCATGACGTAGAATCCGACCACTTCTCCAACGCTTCCTCGAACCACCGAGAACGTCTGCGCGGCGTGTGTCCACCACTCGGAAATGATCGTGGCGCCGCTGTCACCATCATGGATTCGAGCAATATCCAGAATCGCATCGCGATCAGCGGGCCTAGCCCTTTCGACGGGCAGAGTAGCGCCCGAAGGAAAGAACGCCTCGCGCAGGACCGGACGCTCCAATAGGAACAATAAGTCGGCCGTGTGCCGCCAGCTATCACGTGGTCCCGCAACCACCAACTGATCTCGCATACATTGCCAGGCTGCGCGTTTTAGTTTCCGAGTTCGGACAGGGTCCATAGCTGCGACGCGCGACTCAATAGCCTGGCGAAAGACATCGTGAAACAAAAGTCCGTCGCCCGCCGACTCGACGAATGAAAGCTGCCGCAGATTGGCCAAAATGGCCGACGGATGTGTTGCAAACGCGGGCAGGCGATCTGTGTTGTTGCGACTCCCGTGATATGGAAGTCTCCTTGATCGTGATCGGCACCGCGTGAAGAGGTCCGGTGGCCCGGCCGCGCAAGCTCGTGTCCGCTTTTCCATGCCGATTCGAGCGCCTATGTGCAACGCGGTTTCGACTTGCGCGGGATTTGTACTCGCTTTGTAAAAACTGCCCTTGAGAGCGTTCGGCCATGAGGGTCAACTCAAGAGCACTCCCCGAGTGACGGGCCCTGAGCCGTGCCTGAGTACTAGACCTGCTCTGGTACAGACAGTACACCCCCTAAATGCGCAGTTCGGTCGCATCCGCATTACACTAATGCTCGCTTTCCGAAGTTAGGCTGCAAGACAGCCGGCAAATATTTCAATTGGAGAAGGGTTCTGGTAAATGGCTCACTTCTATTCGAAGGACGATACGAATCAACTCAACCGGACTTCGCCACATCCTGCGTCTGCAGTGACCTCCGGCTCCCAGCCCAGCTCACCGAAGCGGCGGAACTTCCTGCACATGGCGATGGGAGGCGCAGTCGGCGGACTGGTAGCTCCGGCGGGGATGGAGTTTCTGACTCCAACTTCAGTTCAGGCGCAAACGACGCTCACTCCCGAAATGGCGCTTAAGGAATTGATTCATGGCAATAAGCGTTTCGTTGCTGTGAAAATGAGATCGTTCGAGCTGGACCTTGCGATTTTGAGGAATCATACAAGCGAGCTGCAGCAACCGTTCGCTGCAGTACTAGCCTGTGCCGATTCACGAGTGCCCGTAGAGCTAGTCTTCGACCAGAGCATCGGTCAAATCTTTGTGACCCGCGTCGCCGGGAACGTCACGACTTCGGAAATCATCGCAAGCCTTGAATACGGTGCGGCGGTGTTGGGCGTAAAGGTAATCCTGGTTATGGGACATGCTATGTGCGGTGCGGTCAAAGCCGCGATCGCAAGCACAGAAGCTCCTGGCCAGATCAGCGCGCTATTTCCGCATATCCAGCCCGCAGTGGATCAGGCGGGACCAGACGTCGATGCCACCAGCAAGGCAAACGCCAAGCTTCAGGCGAACTTGCTTCGGAACGCTTCTACTGCGATCGCCGGCTTGATAAAAGAAGGCAAGCTCTTGGTTCTTTCCGCGTTCTATGACATTGCCTCTGGTGAGGTCACTCTCTTGGACCAAGGCATGGACACGAATGGCTAAACACGTGTCAACTGGGCGGCGGGCAGTCCGACGATAACAAGTCTAAGAGCTTGTTGAAGAACCTGTTATCGTCGGGCCAGATAAGTTCTGGCAGTCTTTTCGAGTTCCATAACGTGCACGCGAAAGCCGGAGATGGCGGCCGATGAAGCGTTCCAGCGCCGTGGGCGCCGCGCCTTGGCCATGGGGGGCCAACCGCTCACGCAGCCTGGAGTTTCGGAAGTCGCCAAAGGTTAAACGCCGCAGCCGTCATCAGGAACTGCCATCCGACTTTGAGGAGACCTCCCAGTCTGGTCTTGCGCATTCCGCCTGTCTGCTTCATCCAGCCGAACGCCTTTTCGATCAGCGGCCTCTTGCGTTGGCTGATCTCATAGCCGGCATGGCGCGTCGTGCGCCGATCAATGGCGCTGCCGCCACAACGGTTCACATTCTGCGCCACATGCGGTCGAACGTTCATTTCCCTTAAGATGCCGACGAAGTCTCGTGTGTCGTACGCCTTGTCCGCACCAAGCGTCATCGGCCCGCAACGACCTCGCTTACGATTGCGTTGATATTGCCGATGCGTGAGGATCATCGCCGCTTCACGTTCGGCCGCACCGTCGGCTTGCGTCACCATCGCATCCACAATCATGCCGGTGCGGTTCTCCATCAACACGTGGCCCAGGTAGCTCAGCTTGGCCTCCTGTCCGTGCCCTTTGCGGTACAGTTTGGCATCTGGATCAGTCTTGGACTGATGCGTTTCGTTGGTCCGCTTCTGGCCCCGAAACTCGTCGCCCCGATCATCGCCGCCATCTTTCTTTTGAAAGCTCTTCTGGCTCGCACATGCCTCGATCAGCGTGCCGTCCACGGTGAAATGCTCATCAGACACATGTTCTTTGGCTTGGCTCAGCACGCGATCGAAAAACACTCGCGCTAAATCCTGATTCAGAAGCCGCTCCCGGTTCTTACTGAACACCGCATGGTTCCAAACGGCTTCATCCATCTCCAAGCCCACAAACCATCGGAACAGCAGGTTGTAATCCAACTGCTCCATCAGCATCCGTTCGCTGCGCACCGAATACAGGATCTGCAGCAGCAACGCCCTCAGCAGGCGCTCCGGTGGGATCGAAGGGCGGCCTGTCGCCGAGTACAGTCCGTCGAACTGCTTCGACATCCTGCGGAAGATCTCATCCACGACTTTGCGTACCGCCCGCAGCGGATGCTCCGCCGGCACCCGTTGCTCCAGTGAAACGTAGCTGAATATGCCTTGCTGTCCCTGATCTTCGCCCCGCATGAAACATAGACGAACACGAACTGTTGAAAGCTACTCGCTGCTACGCTTTTTCAACAAGCTCCTAAGGCACCTTAGTAAGTGGCACCGGCCCGTGGTAACACGACAGCGAACACATCCTGTCCTCCTGTCCTTCTGTCCGCCAGGAAAAACGGATCGGTCTCCCGGCCTCGGGATTCTGCCGAGCGAAGAGGACGACTTATGTCTGAAAGCACAGTAACTCAAACTGCCGACGAGCGTACGGGGAGCGAATGAACTGGATGGCCGTCTTCGACACAACCCGACCAGAAGCCAACTTCAACGCTGGTCTAGTGTCCTGAATTAGAAATACGTTGACAAATGCGCTGGACCTTTCCGAGGATGAGATCGGCATCCGCCGTCCAGAGGAAAGGTTTGGGGTTGTGATTCCGCTGGTCCAAGTATTCGAGCATGGCTTTTTCCAGTGCTCGCACGGCGGTATGGCTTCCACGACGGACGCATCTGCCGGTCACTTCGGCA
>JBJMGJ010000029.1:0-5359 GCA_045807965.1 Bryobacteraceae bacterium
ATTGTAGTGCTCGCTTGCGACTAAGGTGACATCCCCGCCCCGTCCACCGTCGCCGCCGCTTGGCCCGCCTCGCGGAACAAACTTTTCACGCCGGAAGGCAAGGCAGCCGTTGCCGCCGTCCCCAGCCTTCACCGTAATTAGAACTTCGTCAATGAACACTGCTTAGAAAAAGAAAGCGAGCCTCGGAAAGGCTCGCCCTGTATTCAGTTCTGCTCCGGCGGGGATAGCCGGAACTGGAATCTAGTTAGGAAGCCGCTTCGCTCGCGGCAATAATGTTTACGAATTTGCCAAGCCGGCCGCGATCACGGAACTCTACCGTGCCCGGAACGGTGGCAAATAGGGTGTCGTCCTTACCCAGGCCAACGTTCTTGCCGGGCTTGTATCTCGTTCCGCGCTGCCGAACGATAATCGACCCGCCAGTGACAACTTCGCCCGAGAAGACTTTAATCCCCAGACGCTGCGAATTTGAATCGCGGCCGTTTTTCGAGCTGCCTAAGCCTTTTTTGTGTGCCATTTAAAACTCCTGGGCTTTAGCGTCGCCGCTAGGCCACAATCTCCTCGACACTCACTCGCGTATAGTTTTGGCGGTGTCCGATCGTGCGCTTGTACTGCTTCTTACGCTTAAACTTGAAGACCAAAATCTTATCGCCACGCCCGTGAGCAGCAATTTTTCCGCGCACCCGCGCCGTTTTGAGCGCGTCGCCGAGCACTAACTCATTCGCCTCGTTAGACAAAGCGAGAATACGATCGAACTCAACGGTGCTTCCGATATCTCCGGCCAGAGTATCCACTTCGACAGTTTGACCGGGCGACACGCGATACTGCTTACCGCCGGTTTCGATGACAGCGTACATTTCAGAACCTTATTTACTAGGAATTTCGGCCAATTTCGAATCGTGTTGGTGTTCCCGGCCTCGGATTTCGCACACGAGATCACCTGGCCCGAATTAATCCGAACCGAACCATGATAGCAAAAACAGGTATCGGCTAGGTTTGGTGATGGAGCGGCTGGAAAGAAACGTTCTCTGCGAGAGACTCCACCTGACCCCCCGTCATTGATCCCGTTTACCACGGGGGAACCCTCTGAGCACCTTTAGACTTCTCCGCATATACCTGACGGCACCGGAGCCTGAGCACAGGCACTACCCTCTGGGCTCCATGACTTTGATTATCGGATCAAAATAAGAGAGCCAAGCGGATGCTCTCGCGGAGAACGCTTCCCCTTCAGGGTATCAACGAATGGATGCCAGAAATCAAGTCTCGTAAAACTGCGAGTCGGTCGTGTCCATGGCTCATTAGCGCGCCTCCGTTTGCTCGCGGACCTGCGAGAGCGGCACGTATCATAAATCTTGGCGCCCAAATCAATACTCCGCTCCGTTCTGTTGACCTTTCTCGTTGCATTTTTATTGCACGCGCAAACCAAACCGATCGGCATCGCCGTCGATCTCACGGACGCGCCAAGAAAAATCCTGCACGCCCGGTTGTCTTACCCTGTCAAGCCGGGCCCGCTCACGCTGGTCTATCCAAAGTGGATTCCTGGCGAGCACGGTCCCACAGGTCCCATCGACAACCTCGCGGGAGTAGAGTTCAGCGCAAATGGAAAGCCGATTCCCTGGCGGCGCGACGACGTGAACATGTACGCATTTCACCTGGATATCCCACCGGGCGTCACAACTGTTGATGCGAAGCTCGACTTTCTGGCCACTGCAAGCCCCAGCGGATTCTCCGCCGGCGCATCCACTACCGCAAGTCTTTGCCTGTTGAGCTGGAACGAGCTCTTACTGTATCCCGAAGGCTACTCCGCCTCGGAAGTCCAGTTTGCGCCTTCGATCAAAGTGCCGGAAGGCTGGCAATTCGGCACAGCGCTGACGGCTTCCCGTAATGGCGGCGAAACCGCGACTTTTCAGACGGTCACGTTAGAAACGCTGGTAGACTCGCCCGTTCTTACCGGGCGTCATTTCAAAGAGATCCCGCTTGCTCCCGAGGTAAATCCAAAACACTTTCTCGATATGGCGGCCGACGGTCCTGAGGATCTGAACATTACCAAGGAGCATCTTGCGGCTGTGCATAACCTCGTTCTCGAAGCCAGCAAGCTCTACGCTTCGCACCATTTCAATAGCTATCACTTCCTTTTGACCCTGAGCGACAATGTTGCGCATTTTGGCTTGGAACATCACCAGTCGAGCGATGACCGTGTTCATGCGAGAACATTGGTCGACGATGACCTGAGACTCCTGAACGCCGACCTGCTACCGCATGAATTCACGCACTCCTGGAATGGCAAATATCGCAGGCCCGCCGGCCTCGTCACGCCAGATTACCAGCAGCCCATGAAAGGAGAGTTGCTATGGGTTTACGAAGGGCTTACGCAATACCTGGGTGACGTTCTCACTGCCCGAAGCGGGCTCTGGACGGTGGATCAATACAAGTCATATTTGGCCGATTCCGCCGCCGAGTTGGACCGGCGCCCGGGCCGTACCTGGCGCGATCTCGAGGACACCGCCGTCGCGGCGCAAACGCTCTACAGTTCTGGTGGCGGCTGGGACAACTGGCGCCGTTCCGTCGACTACTATCCGGAAGGCGAACTGGTCTGGCTCGAGGCCGACGTCAACATCCGCAGGCTATCCGGTGGCAAGAAATCGTTAAATGACTTTTGCGCTCGTTTTCTTGGCGCGGGCGGGAGTTCAGGGCCTAAACTGTTTCCCTACACGTTCCAGGACGTAGTTGAAGGGCTCAATGCCATCCAGCCCTTTGAGTGGTCCTCTTTCCTGAAAGAGCGGCTGACGTCCAAAGCCAATCATGCCCCCACAGGCGGCATCAGCGCGGGCGGATACCGTCTCACGTTTGACGAGAAGCCAAATGATTTTACCCGCGCGCAGGAGTCGCGGAGCCACGGTGTGAATGCCTGGTACTCGCTCGGCGTCACGACTGGAGCTGACAACGTTGTAGACGATGTTCTTGTCAACTCGCCGGCATTTCAGGCGGGCGTTGGTCCGGGAATGAAAATCATTTCTGTCAACGGAAGAACCGCCTCCGATGAGCTGCTTCGCATGGCCATCAAGGAAACGAAAGCCGGCTCTCAACCAATAGAACTCATTCTGGAAAATACAGGGTATTTCAAGGTGGTCAAGATCAATTATCAAGGAGGCGCTAAATATCCGCACCTGACTCGCGAGGGCTCGGATGTCGCTCTGCTGGACGAAATCTTGAAACCGTTGGCAACTCATCCCGAGCCAAAATCCGCCGAGTAGATACTGCGGATACCCTGAACAAGTATGGAGTTCATCACCGTCGATCGCTGGCCCAATCCGGAGCGTTTCGATTATCGACCCGAGCTTGAGGCGGGTAACGTCCTGTTCTTTCCGTCGTGTCCGTTCACGTTCCCGGAAGAGCAGAAGGACTTTCTCCGCAACATCAACTTTGCGGGAGGCGCCATTCACAAGAACGTGGCGTACCGGCCTTCCGCCGATCGTGTCACAGGCGTTCAACTCGACCCGGCCAAGACGGAGCAGCTTCATTCCATCTTGCGAGAATTCTCGCGCAATATCGTCCGTTTCACGAGCGAGCTGCTGCCGCAGTACGCGGCTCAGTGGAAGTTGGACTACGCCAGCTTCCGCCCGCTCGAAGAAGAAAATCGCGATCTTCCAACGAACAAGCGAAACGACCTGATCCATACGGACGCATTCCCTTCTCGGCCAACGAATGGCGATCTGATCATGCGAGTATTCACGAATATTCACCCGGCGAAAACGCGCAACTGGATTACTACGGATCCGTTTGAAATCGTCGCCAGCCAATATGCGCATGATGCCGGTCTCGACAGCATTGCCGCGGGAGCCAACTCCGCGAGCGGGCGGCTGCTGAACGGATCGGCGCGAGTTCTTCGTGGCCTGGGTTTGCCGGTCGTGCCGCGATCGGCTTACGACCGATTCATGCTGCACTTCCACGAATACCTGAAGCGCAGTAACGAGTTCCAAGAGAGCTCAAAGAAATACGCCTTCAATTTCCCGCCAGGCTCTCTCTGGCTGACGTTCACGGACGTTGTGCCGCATTCCGTCCTGTCGGGCCAGCACGCCCTGGAACAGACCTTCATCATTGCGCGTCGATCGATGGCCAATCCCGAACGCGCCCCGGTTGCGATCTTGGAGCGGCTCTGCGGCAAGCAGATGCTGCTCTCAAATTAGTTACTCGCTTTTCATCGCGGGCTGGCACTCGGGACACCAGTAGAGTTTTCGGCCGATAAACTCCTGCCGGCTGATCTCCGTGCCACAAATGAAGCAGGGTAGTCGGAAGCGCCGATAGACATAGTGTGTCTCGCCGCGACGAGCTTTGCCGGTTCGGTGCGGGCGCTCGGCAGGACGCGTCGTGACGATGCGCCGGTCGATCATGCCTGCCCGCAACAATTGTGCGGCCTCCTTCCACAGCTTCATCACATCTTTTTTCGAGATGCTATTGCCCGGACGGAATGGGTTCAGCCGAGCGCGAAACAAGAGCTCCGCACGATAGATGTTCCCGATTCCACTGATCACGGACTGGTCCATCAGGAGCGCGCCGATCGGCGCCCGGCTGCTGGTGATCCGAATAACCGCCTGACTGGCTTCAGAATCTTCGCGTAGCGGATCTGGTCCAATACGGGCCACTAATTTGTCCCGTTCCCCTTCCGTCAGGACTTCGCACGCCGTGGGTCCGCGCAGTTCCAGCCAGTGCTGGCGGGACGAAAAGCGCAAGCGTAGCGCGCCCCTTGGCTCTGGATACGGTAATTCGCCCGTGCGGAACTTGCCGTATAGGCCCAAGTGAATATGAAGATGGCGGTCTGAGCCGAAATGATAGAACAAATGTTTCCCGTACGCTTCGACCGACTTGAGTCTTCTTCTGTTCAGTAGCGCGGCACCTTCTTCGAACCGCCCGTTTGGCGCGTCCACGGTAATAACGCGGCCACCGAATAGCTGTTCGTGCTGGGCGGCGTGTCTGTGGACTTCGTTTCCTTCGGGCATTTCCGTTGTAATTTGTTGGATGTCTCGTTCTGCCTGAAGATCTGACAATTACCGGCAAGGAACCTGCGCTCGTTGCGCGGCTGCCTCCCGCTTGGCTCATCGGGATGGAGGCGCTTCCCTTTGGCTTAGTGATCGGGTTGGCGATCACCGCGCTTCCTTTTCTTCTTTCGCGCGCGGGCGTTCGGACGGATCGTGTCGCCCTGGTGAGTGCCATCGTCTTGTCAGCGAATGCGTGGGGCTCCTTGCTGAATCCCATTCTCGACGTGGGTTTTACGCGCCGTGCTTATTTCTGGCTCACGGCCGCGCTCTCGGCGATTTGCACTTCGGCCGCGCTTTGGAATCTCTCGGCAGGACGGCTTCATGCC
>JBJMGJ010000030.1:0-5075 GCA_045807965.1 Bryobacteraceae bacterium
CACTGCAACCATAAAGAGATGCCGCGGAGCCGACTCCGGTAAACCCACGGAGGTACAGCGTTCGATCAGGTTGCAGTTTGAAAATTTGTTCTGTGCTCATGGTCAGGCGGACTCACGGACACGGAACCTTCCCGGTGTCCGAGGTCAGCCGGAGCGTAGCATCCGGCGCCAAGTGACCAGAACTGACCGGATCGAAATTGCCTTGTAAGTGCTTGAGTGCACGAACGAAAAAAAGTTGTCGGGACTCGTGACTGGATTCCAGGCACCAAAATCCGCGCGGCACTCACGCGTTCGCTAAACCGAACAGATCTCGAATGCCTGCTCCAGACTGCGAATCGGCGGTTTGTCCACTGGTATGAATTCGTGAGAGAAGAAGCCCTGGTAATTGAGATCCGCGACCGCCTTCGCAACCGCCCTCCAGTTCACCTCTTGTGTGTCATCGATTTCATGACGACCGGGGTTTCCGCCAGTATGGAAATGGCCGATATATGCAAAGTTTTCCCGAATGGTCCGAATGAGATCGCCTTCCATGATCTGCATGTGATAGACGTCGTACAGCAGCTTTACCCGCGGCGAGTTCACTCGTTTCGCAACTTCGACGCCCCAAGCAGTATGGTCCGCCATGTAGTCTTTATGGTTCACCTTGCTGTTCAACAGTTCCAGATTGATTGTGACGCCCTTCTCCTCCGCAAACGACTTGATCTTGTTTAGGCCCGTGACGCAGTTTTCCAGCCCTTCGCCGTCGGGCATGCCTTTGCGGTTGCCAGAAAACGTGATGACGTTTGGCACGCCAGCCGCCGCCGCAAGAGTGATATCGCTTTTCAAGCTATTCAACACGCGGTCGTGATTCTCGAGCCGGTTCAGTCCGATCGGTATCGTGTTAGGGTCGGTTCCGGCCGTCATCGAGGGAACCAGTCCATACTTCTTCACGATGTCGTACTGATCAGGCGTGACAAGGTCAATCCCTTTCAGGCCGATGCGAGCCGCCTCTTTGCATAAACCCTCAAGGCTGAACCAATCCCGATAGGTCCAGTAACAAACCCCCTGCTTTAAGCGTCTGCCTTTTGCTTCCGCGGCCAATGCGAAAGGAGAGCGGACAAGTGTCAGTCCAGCGCCGGCAGCTGCAACGGATCGGAGGACTCCTCTACGATTCATGCGGAGAATCGTATCAGAACTTCCCGTTCGCTTCGCGTACACTGAGGGTCAGCTTCACCGGGCTCCGCAGCATGGGAACCCACCCGCTCGAACGTATTACCGCGACGCACGCCACCCATCGCACCTCTTCTCTGGTCGACCTCGTTTCTGCATCGGAGCGGCCGCGGCTCGAGTTCAGGTTTGATTCGCGGAAGCGAGCTCAGCGCTGATTTCGCGACATGTGGGACATGACGGAGGCAAGCGCCACCGCGCCCAACGATTTCACCAGAGTTGGATGCTGAGCGTAGAATTGACTCGCTGTGTCAAGAATCGACGGATTGTTTTTCTCAGCTTGCTGCGCCAGATCATGAACGGCTTGAGGAGAAATCTGCTGCGCGTCTTCAGGTGTGACTTGGCTGTTCGTCCGGCCGCCCAACAGGTTACCTAAAACACCACCCGCGCCGGCAGGTCCCGCCGCGCTAAGTAGGTGGTTCAGGATGCCCGCCCGCTGTTGTCCGTCAGAGTTAGAAAACAGGCTGCTGATCATTTGAGCAAAGGGTGGAGTTGCGTCCGACCGAAAACTGTCGGCAATACCACTGGCCAAATGATCGCGCGAAGCATTGTTCGCTACATTGTCGAAATCTCTTTCGGGATCCGCGGCGGAATGGGCGCCGCCTCCCGCGTACTGTTGCAACATTCCGAACAAGTCGCTAAATGGCATAGTTTCACCTGTGAGATGCACGTGCGCTCAAATGGCTTCGCTTCCGAAACAAAGCGAGTACCATTCGGCTCGCATTTTCGGCCGGCACGTCCGCAGCGGCTTGCACCCGCAACTGCCCCGATCCAGTTCTATTTATCGACTCTGAGAAGGAGACATAAGAGCGACAGGATCAAGGCGGGAGGCATCACGACCACCCCGAACCTGAGGAATCGCCAAAAACTCACCTGAAGCCCTTCTCGCCGGATTGCAACCAACCACAAAATCGTAGCCAACGATCCAGTGACGGAGAGATTCGGTCCCAGATCGATTCCGATGAGAACGGAGTCCCGGATCGCTCTTGTGACCTCGGTAGCATTCACGGCCGCTCCGCTGATTAATCCACTCGGAAGATTGTTCATAAGATTGGAAACGAGCGCAACACCGAACCCAGAACTGAGGATGGCCTGTGAGACGGGCCATCGGTTCAACGCCTCCAGCGCTCGCGTTGCAAGGGCCAGCGCACCTGATCCGCTTAACGCTTCAACGATGACAAACAATCCCGCCACCAACGGCAGAACACTCCACGAAATCTCGCCGGCTATATCCTTCAGCACAGAACGGTCCCGTAGAGAAACCCCGCCGGCAACCAAAATGCCCGTGGCAAATGCCGGGGCGCCCAGAGCGATGTTGAAAGCAGAGGCGGTCAACAACGAAACAGCAAGAAAGGCGATACCGTAGAGCGTCAGCTTTCCCGCGCCGGACAGCGGATTTGCTTGGATATTCGTTTTTATTTCGCCGGACAGAAGATGTCTTGAAAGCCACCGCAGGAGAACCAATGTGACTGCGATGGACGCCAAGGAAGGCACGCCAAAGGTAAGCAGCCAGCGGCCGAGAGGAGGCATGCCGCCTCTGTAGACGACCAGGTTTGCCGGATTCGAGATGGGTAGAACAAAGCTTGCCGCATTCGCTATGAACGCGCAAATCAGAAGATACGGCAGAGGCTCGGCTTCCGCTGCCCGCACCGCAGCCAACACCGCTGGAGTTAGCAGACCGCCGTGGCGTCGTTCGAGAGCAATATAGTGACGACCGTTCCGACCGCGTAGATCAGTAAGAACAGTCGATGCTGTGAACCGCGGGATGCGCACACGGCGTGAGCTGCGACCCAGTCAAACACGCCTTCGCGTCGCGCCAGTTCGGACATAATCATCATCCCGATCAGAAACAGATATACATCCAGTCCTTTTGCGACCGAATCCAAAGCAAAACGGAACGAGATAAGCCGAAACGCCACCAACAGGCACGCGCCCGCGCTCGCCCACCAAGCTTCCGACCTGCCCTTAGGCCGCGTGAGCACAAGTGCAATCGCGGCCAGGGAAATCACCCAGATGGCAGTGTTATGCAAGCCCATGTCGTTGTGTTTGCCAAATAGAGACGGGTCGGGCCGGATCGGCGCACGCATCTCCGTCCGTTCGACACATGCCTAAAAGGCCAAGCCCGCGTGCTTGGAAACAGCGTACAGCGTAGCGTGCATCGCTCACTCGACGACGCTTACCTGGTCTTTACTGTCCAACGCATATCGATGCAGCTTTTCGTAGAGAAGACGTCGATGGATGCCCAGGATCTCGGCCGCTTTGGATTTATCGCCTGCCGCTGCGGCAAAAAAGCTCGCTCCACCAGTTTTCGTTCGAAAAGGTCCAGATTTCCTTTCCGGTCAGCTTGCAGGGAGACAAGATCGGTCCAGTGAGCGAGCGAGGGTTCGCTCTGCTCCTGCAAAAAGGAGAATGTCGTGTTTGTCTATCAATCCGGCACGCGCTAACACACTGGCGCGTGAAATCGTGTTTTCGAGCTCCCGCACATTGCCGGGCCAGTGATGCTCGCACAACATCGCCAGCGCGTCCGGAGTAATCCTGGCAGGTTGCCCGCTTCGCTGGAGAAAGTATTGCACCAGGGCCGGGATATCTTGTTTTCGCTCGCGCAGAGGCGGCAGGTGCTCGATTGCCCGTTCCTGAACCGCCCGCAGCAGTTTCGCCTGTAAGGAAGGCGGAAGCTCAGCGACTTCGTCGAGAAAGAGTTCCCCCCTGAGATTCTTCGAACCGGCCTAGCCGGCGATATAGCGCGTTTGTGAAGGGCCCTTTCTCGTGACCGAACAGCTCGGCCTCAACAATGTTTCCGGGATAGCGTCGCAATTTACTTTCAGCAGCGGTCCCCTGGGGCAGGGGCTGTTTTGATGTGTCGCATTCACGACCAGCTCCTTACCGGTACCGGTTTCCCTCGTACGAGCACCGTTATGTCAGAGCCAGCAACCTGCCCGATTAACTTGTACGCGATTGGGCCAGAGCACGCTTGGGTTTCTGACGGGAGGTGTGATCGCTCGCACTGAGGCCCTGATAATCGCCGAGACGGACCATGTCCTCCGTACCAGCTTGTTTGCTGGCCGCTAGTTCCGCCTCAAGCGTAGCTCTCAATTGAAGCAACATCTGCGTTACCTGCTCCCCATTTAGTTCTTCGCGCCGTTGCTCCCAGTAACGTCCTGATCCGAATGTGAAATACAACCAGTGTCCAATGACGGCCCAGATCGTCAATCCCGCCGACCAACCGAGGATTTCGACCGATGACATTGCGGAACATATCGGCTATTCCAGCAACAGCTTTAAGAACGCCCTTGGTGCCGCCACATTTCGGGTTGTTCTTGCTCCGAGGCGCGCTCCACGATAGCCCCGTAGGGCTTTGGGAACTACGGTGGTGAATTCCGGCACGTGGGGCCTGTGACGACCTGCGGAACGATAGGAAATGATCGAGCGACGCCTTGCTTCGATTTTCGGGCGTCATCGTGTCGCAGTCCCGCGAGGAAAGTCTTGAAGCCGAACGCGTTCAGCGCCTAAGTGCTTTGCTTTCTGGCGGAGGAAGAGGGATTCGAACCCCCGGAACCCTTTCGAGTTCAACGGTTTTCAAGACCGCCGGATTAAACCGCTCTCCCATTCCTCCGCTCATAATCTTACCCGATGCGGAGCTGTCGCCTGTACGCAAGGACAAACCTGCCATGGCATACTCCGGTCATGGTTCGAACGCCCGTCACCACAGTCCCGAGAGCCCTAGGGAAAAAGACTCTTATGAGGTCAACCCTCATGCGAGGCGCGCACCTCTTAGCAGTGCTCGCCTTGTTAGCCAAGATCAGTTCCCCGGCCGGCGAGAATGGCTGGATTACCATGTTCGATGGCAAGACTCTCGATGGTTGGAAGGC
>JBJMGJ010000031.1:0-6014 GCA_045807965.1 Bryobacteraceae bacterium
GCCGAGATAGGCCCGAGCTTGCGAGAACAACTCGGGTATCGCGAAGCTGCGTTTTTCCGGGCCTAGAATCGATTCAATAGTCTGGGCGCCAAGGCGGCGATAACTCTCGAACTGTGACTCGTCGAACCACTGGTCCGTGGTCGACTGCTGGGGGAACTCGGAATTCACCAAATAGTAGTTGAGCACGTCCGCGGGTTCGTCCCCGGTCAGAAGAGGCTTGAGATACAGCAGGTAGCCCTTCTCCGCACCCGGATCCACGCAAGCATAGTCGATCTCGCCCAGCGCGCAATGCCGGGCTTTGGCGCCAAGCGACGGGTCTGTTGGCAGCCCATCCGGAAACTCAGGAAATTCGATCGGCACTCCGAGATCGATTCGAATCTTGCGCACAGCGTTCCCAAGGTCCTCCTTGGTGTAGTTCCGATCCGCACCACAATCGAGGGCAACGATAAACCGGCACCGTCGCAGCACCATCTCGAACAGGCCCAGGTTCTCGAAGTGCGCACCGTCCGAGAGATAGACGTATCGATTGGCATCGGTTGTGTGACCCAGGGCTTCGTCGAGAATGGGGCGGATACCGAAGGCCGGGCTGCTCTTATCCCAAAATCCGCGGCCAGGTTCGCCCGGGTTTGCCAGCCACCATCCCAGACGAGCATTGAACAGAGTCATCACGAGCGCGGTGATTGGCGACGAATGATAACCCATATTGGGGCTGGCTGCCGCTCCTGAAATGGTCATGGCGGTCCCGAGGCTGATTCCGTCCCCAGTGTTGCCGCTGCCATAAGTCTCCGACGGCTGGTAACCCACACGGAAACTGCCGGCGTGATAGCGGGTGACGGTGAATGGCTCCGCCTTGCGCTGCTGCCATGCAAGGCGTGCCCCGTGCACCAGATTTAAACAGACGTTGAGTACGTGAACCGGCCTGTTGGGCAACAGTTGACTCATTCTGAGGTTATCCGCGATATCGAATCCCGTGAACGGATTCGGTCTCTGATCGGTGTGGGACGCGCCAAGATACGCGCGCACGAGGCGCATGCGGTACATCGCGTGGAGAGAGAACTTGTTTACGTTCACGGCGTAAGACATCAGTACGGCGAGCGCCAGTTCAAAAACGATCAGGAAGCGGCCCGTGATGCCGAGCAGATCCTCCATCCATCTGTTTAGGAAAACAAGGGAGCAGGCCAAAGAGACAAGAAAAAGAACCGCTGCCGCGGGAACAATCAGTTCGTCTACCGTTTCATTCAGCCGGCTTTTCTTTCTTGCTGATTTGTCCCCCCGGAAGTCAGATCCTGTTTTGTCATTTGCACCGGCTCGAGAAACGATCCATCCGAGTACCGCGCTCGCAGTGGAGAAACTTAACGACCAGCGGAGGTCCACGCGTGCGACGGCGTCGGGAAGAAGCAGAACCAACGAGCTGAAGACGACCCAAGTCAGGGCTATCACCAGCACCCAAGCTCCGGCGCGCGACCACCATTCTCGGTCATCGTCGCCAGTGATTTTGCTGCTGACCCCCACCGATAAGACACCAACGCTGGCAAGGATGAGAAAGACGAACGGTACACCAAAACAGGCGTAGAAGGAGTCACCATTCAGAGCCGGATGAAAATTCGAAGCTAAAGACGAGAAGAGCCAGGCGCCCACGGCCCCGGTGACAATCGCTGCCGCAAACGCAGTCGCCAGCCAGGTGACCCTGAAATGACCTTTACCAAAATTAGGAGATTTGAACCCGAGAGAAAGAATGACGCCGCCGACAACCCCCATGCTATGCATGCTTGCGCCGAATAACGCGAAATAAGCGCCCGAGATCCGCGAGATATCGCTCCCGCTTTGCCATCCCCACCATAACGACATGCTGACGGCTGAAATGGTCAACGGCACCAGGCAAAACGTCAGGAATCTGCGCTCCCCGTTGTTCCCGTTTCCAAAACTGGGAAGGTTATACATGATGAAGGACGTTCCGATGACGCCGGCGGAAAACCCAAGGGCGAGAACGGAGCTTGTGTATTTTGCGATCTGTGCTTGATCCACCACCAGCAAGCGCCTGAAGAGCTCCGGCAGAAGCAGCGCGGCCGCCAAAAACGGAATCAAAACAAGCCAGTTCAGGACCATATTTCGAAGAGCTGTCGCGAGAAGGGTCCAGGTATCGGCGGAAAACAGGCCCAGGCGCGGATTGAGATAGTTGCTGTAATCGCGAAGATACCGTAGCGCCTTCGGTTCCGGGTCCAGCTTGTCGGTGGGCGTGCTGGCTAGCTGACGAATAACCGGTTCCGACCCTCCTTCCCTGGCAATCCACGAACTGAACCACGACCCGATATAGCCGCCGCCCGATACAGTAGACAGAAAATCAAACTGAGCCAGAAGGCGCGCCGGCTCCGATCCAGGCTCTCCCGCATACGAGTATTTGGCCATCGCGTGCAAAACGCCCAACGCGAATGTCGCACTCCGGATGCCCCCACCGGAAAGACAAAGCGCGGACCGATTCTGGCCGTGAAAGATCCCGTACAGGGGAGTCAGACAGCGCTCATCCGCGATCGACAGCACCTCCTGCGCCGCATCCCGACTGGTTCGGTCGGCATGCGTGTGCTGTAACTCGGTCCAATGCCGACGGGCCGCTCGCGCCGCTTCTCGAACTTCTTTGTACTGCGCCAGGTATTCCACTTCGTCTTTCGTGCCTGGGGTCCAGTCTGCGCCGAGCTCGGCAAACAACACATCGTGTAACGCCGCGACGTCCGGGGCGGGCGAAGAATCAGAGGGAGGAAAAGCCATGGATGGTCGCGCTCGCGTCCGAACGGGTTCGCTTACTTTTTATCAGGATGTAGCACCAGCTTCTGCACCCGCCAGTTCAAAAGCTCAGCGACATACAATTCGTTCTCCGAGGGACAGGCCATCTCGTGAATCCAGCCGAACTGCTTAAGCTGGTGGCCTGTTTTGCCCAGCATTCCAACCACCTTCCCGTCCAGAGTCAGCTTATAAATGCGGCCGGGAAAGGCATCCGAGCTGTAGATGTACTGCGTGGGACCTGGCGTTATGCAAATCGCCCAGGGAGAGCCGGGTTGCATCGTGCCTGCGGCATCAGGGCCTGGGCGCTGCCCCATCCAGGGCTGCGCATCCGGCGGCGCGGGTATATCGATCTTCATCTCCCGGAGGAATTTGCCGTCGTGATCGAACACCTGGATCCTGCGATTCCCGCGATCAGCGACGTAGATGTTCCCTGCCGCATCGGAAGCAATGCTGTGAGGTGTGTTGAACTGGCTCTCCGCTGCGCCCGGCTCGCCCCACTGCTTCACCCAATCGCCGTTCTTGTCGTATTTCGCGACACGCGAGTTGATGTAGCCATCGCTGATGAATATGTTGCCTTCGACGTCCCAGGTAACGTCGGTGGGCTGCCGGAACTGACCGTTCACGGCGGGGCGAGGCGGTCTGACGTGGGTCCAAGGTCCGTCATTGTCGTCGGAGGCCTCCTTTTTACGCCCGAACACCATCGCGACCCGGCCTTGCGGATTGAACTTGATGATCATGTCCGAGCCCTTATCGATGGCCCAGAGATTGTCTTCTTTGTCGATGCGCACGGCATGCGCGTAGGACCATGCGTAGAGATTCTTGCCGATCTCGCGGATAAACTTACCATCCGGTCCGAATTCCAGGAGTTGTGCCGCCGCGGCGCCGTACGCTGGTCCGACCGTGCCGCCGCGCGAGAACACGAAAACGTGCCTTTTCGAATTCACGGCCACACCGGCAACCTCGCCAAAATAGAGATCTGGTGGAAGTTTCAGTGCATCGGGGATGGAATCGTATGCAATTTCCGGCGCAGACTGTTGTGCCTGAATTGTGGCGAGCGCCAGGAGCGACAGCACGAAGCAGCTTCTCACGAAGAAACCTCAGAAGGAGAAATCGACGGCTTCCGTGTAGCGTATAACATTCACGCCCAGCACTTTTCAGCCGCGGCCGATGTAGGGCATAGTCGTCGCCATCAATGTCATGAACTGAACGTTGGCATCGAGCGGAAGATTCGCCATGTACAAAACCGCTTCGGCAACATGCTCCACGTTCATTCTCGGCTCCGGCATTTTTGTCCCGTTCGCCTGGGCCACTCCCTCGGTCATCCGCTCTGTCATGTCGGTGGCCGCATTCCCAATGTCAATTTGGCTGCAGGCGATATCGTAAGGTCTGCCGTCCAGTGAGATAGCCTTCGTCAAACCTGAAATCCCGTGCTTCGTTGCGGTGTAAGGGGCGGAATTCGGCCGGGGCGCATGTGCCGAGATCGATCCGTTGTTGATGATCCGGCCTCCTTGTGGAATTTGGTTTTTCATGATCCGAAACGCCGCCTGTGCACAGAGAAAAGCTCCCGTCAGGTTGACGTTGACAACAGCGGTCCATTGTTCGAAGGTGAGGTCTTCAAGCGGAATCGCAGGAGCGCTGATCCCCGCATTGTTGAACAGGACATCCAGACGCCCATGCTCGTGCGCGATGGCGGCGAATAACTCGCTCACGTCGGCAGGTTTGCTTACGTCGGCCGGGATGACAACCGCGGCTCCCTTTGAATTTGCAACGGTCGATGCGGTCTGTCGCAATTCGCTCTCACGCCGCCCGGTCAGAACAACAGCGTAACCTGCTTTCGCGAGCGTAATGCTGACCGCACGCCCGATCCCGCTGCCCGCTCCCGTTACAAGCGCAATTCTTTTCTCGCTCACAGTTCAGCCTTTCCTTAAAGGGCGATGGAAGTTACAGATTGAGCATCGCACTTGCCCTAGACCGCAGCGGTACCCGTAAGTAGAAACTTTAGCGGCGGAGTTCTGGTCGAATTGGGGACGGTGCCTTCTACTATTAACCTCATGCGTGTTCGTTCTGCCGCGGGGCTGGCAGTCATATTGGGCCTGCTACTACTTGTCTGGATCGTTTGGAGAAGCAGAGCTTCGTCCGTGCCTCATCCGTCGGCATCGGCGTCTCAAGCCGCCGAGCAGGGCAAGACGGCGCCCCCAGCCGGGAACGGAACTTCCGACCTGAGTCCCACAAACATATACGCCCACAATCTGATGCTGCGAAAAGGGCCCAGCTTCCGGATCTATGTCCGCTGGCTCCAGGGGCAGATGGCGCGCTCACAAAAAAAAGTCAATCCCAGCTTCGATGATCCCGATTCGTTCTCGCTTTACATCAAGACGGGCGTAATCCGCGCAAATATCGGCGACATTGCCAATTACCTCAATTCGGGAGCTCTCGGGGACAATCCACTCACAAATATCCAACTCTCCGGTGACGGCGACCAGGTAAAGCTGAAAGGAACGGTTCACAAGATCATTCCCTTGCCAGTGGAGCTAACCGGCACGCTCTCGATTGTGGGAGAGAACGGAATCCAAATTCACGTGAACAAATTGAATGTGCTCAAAATCCCCATGAAAGCGATGCTGGGGACTTTCCATGTGAGTCTTTCGGACCTCTTCAAAGTGAAAAACATTCCGGGTCTCGAAATCGCCGAAAACGACATACGCTTTGACACGCATCGTCTGCTGCCCCCGCCCCATATCGGCGGTCACCTGACGCGCGTGCGTGTGGTCAATCCGGATCTCGAAGAAATCTATGGGGAAGCAAAGGAAGACGTTGAGCGTACCGAAGAATGGCGTAATTTCCTCCGACTCAGGGGGGGAAGCATCGACTTTGGAAAACTGACGATGCACGACGTTGATCTGATCATGATCGATATCTCCAAAGACCCCTGGTTTGATCTGGATCTGGCGAATTATCAGGAGCAGCTCGTCAATGGTTACACCCGCATGACGCCTCAGGCAGGCTTGCAG
Source organism: Bryobacteraceae bacterium (assembly GCA_045807965.1). GTDB lineage: Bacteria > Acidobacteriota > Terriglobia > Bryobacterales > Bryobacteraceae > Bog-105. The sequence continues at coordinate 5,790 of JBJMGJ010000031.1, forward strand.
ATCTTTATGCCTGATCTCCGGGACATCAAACATCCAGCCAGCAGTAAGAACGTGAGCATCGAATGGTTGAAGAACCGGAACGTGCCGCCTCCGTCCGATGTGGTGAAGAAGTAGTCGGCCTAGCTACTTTCCATTGCAAAAGTGAGGGTTCTAGTCAGCGCCAGAGAGAGACAAGGGCTAGAGTTGGCGCCAAAACATCCACTATTGATCTTGTTTTAAGGCGCC
>JBJMGJ010000032.1:0-8930 GCA_045807965.1 Bryobacteraceae bacterium
AGATCGAGCGCCAGAATGCGCTTGTCGGAGAGGAACGATGGCACGTCTCCATCCGCGATGCGCTGGGCCAGGCCCTCGACGATTGCTGTCTTACCAACGCCAGGCTCTCCGATGAGTACCGGATTATTCTTAGTGCGCCGGCAAAGAATCTGAACCACGCGATCGACTTCTGAATCGCGCCCGATCAGCGGATCGAGCATGCCGTCAACGGCAGCCTGCGTCAGATCGCGGCTGAATTCCGCGAGCAAAGAGCTTTCCTTGGGCCGGCTGGCCGAGGTTTTTTCGGAAGCCGAGCGTGCGATCTCTTCACGAACGGCCGAGAGCCGCAGACCCCGCTCGTGCAGGATTTCAGCAGCAAAGCTTTTCTCTTCGCGCAACAAGCCCAGAAGAAGATGTTCCGTACCAATGTGCTTGTGGCTCAGGCGCTCCGCTTCTTCCGCGCCATACGCCAACACGCGTTTACACTCATGGCTCAGGGGAAGATCGACCGAGGTCGAAACCTTTTCTCGCACAGTCGTGTGAGCTTCGATCTGTTTCCTGATTGATTCGATCGCCGCGTGAGACCGCAAGAAGCGGTTTGCAAGGGCCTTGTCCTCTCGTAAGAGACCAAGCAATAAGTGCTCGGTCTCGATGTAAGGACTTCCGAATTGGCTCGCTTCGTATCTTGCAAAGAAGATGACGCGTCGAGCTTTCTCCGTATAACGTTCAAACATAGGTACCACCACCAAGACGGGTTGCGTCTTGAAACACTCCCGCTCCCTGTAGATCCATATCGGCCGGATTTTCCAGGTTGCCTTTTCTCAACTCTAAGACCCGATCGCACTCCCGTGCGAACGAGTGATTGTGCGTCACAAAGATCGATGTCAGTCCGTGCGATTCATGAACGGCTTGGAGCAGCGCCATAACGGCCTCGGCAGTTCGAAAATCAAGACTGCCCGTAGGCTCATCCGCAAGCAAAACCTGAGGAGACCCGGCGAGTGCCCGGGCCAAGCCAATACGTTGTTGCTCCCCTCCGGACAGTTCGCCGGCCAAATGCGCCGCGCGCGACTCCAGCCCTACCTCTCTAAGGCAGGCCTGCGCCGTCTCTGTCGCGTTCCCCTTTCCCACACCACGGATGAGGAGGGGCATCGACACGTTTTCGAGAGCCGTGAACTCTGGCAACAACGAGGGATTCTGCCAGACGAACCCAACCTGGGAATTGCGGAACTCCGAGAGTTCGCGCTCGCCCAGTTTCGTGATGTCCCTTGCCCCGTAGCTGATCCGGCCTTCATCGGGCCGCTCCAACCCGCCTAACAGGTGAAGCAACGTCGATTTTCCAGCTCCGGATTCACCCATGATGGCGAGACGCTCACCTTTGGGCACACGAATAGATAAGCCTTTGAAGACTGCTACCGTCGTACCTCCAGATCGGTAGGTCTTCGAGAGACAATCCGCCCAGATCGCATCGTCAGCGCTCAAACTCCCGCCTTCCCCTTTAAGGGTAGAACAGCATTGGCCAGATTTCCCTGACCAAAGTGCTAGGTCACCTGAATTACTTCATGGAATTCGGACTACTTCCACTTTAGTAGACGTCGGCGGTCGCGGAATGGATTCTCGTGTAGGACGAAATAAGGATTTGCCCGGGGGATCAGTACGTTAGGGCTAGCGAACAACAATATTAACTAGCTTCTCCGGCACAACAATAATCTTGACGATCTGTTTTCCGTCCGTGAAGACCTTGACCTTTTCATTGGCAAGAGCCAGCTTCTCCAGGTCCTCTTTAGGCGTGCCAAATGCGACGCGAAGATGACCGCGAAGCTTTCCGTTTACCTGGACCGGTATCTCCAGGAGTTCTTCTTGCGCGAGCTCCGGATCGTACTTCGGCCACGACTCCAGAAAAACCTCAGTTTGTCTTCCCAGTTCGCACCATAGCTCCTGGGCAGTGAATGGAGCGAAGGGTGCAAGCATCAGTACGAGTTTCTCGCAAACCTGGCGCGCTACAGAACCTGAAAGGCCCGCTTCCAGCCCGTATAGCTCGTTCACCAACTCCATGAGCGAAGCGATGGAAGTGTTGAAGTGCCAGCGGCTATCGAAATCGTTCGTGATTTTGCGAACGGTCTGGTGCAATTTCCGTAACGCCTGCCGGTCGGTATCGTTCCCTTCGGCCCCCGGTTCGCCTGCGCGTCCCGCGTTGCGGTTCACAAAGCGATAGACACGGCCAAGAAATCGATGTTGGCCTTCTACGCTGGACTCGCTCCATTCCATGTCTTTTTCGGGTGGAGCGGCGAAAAGGGTATAAAGCCGGCAGGTGTCGGCGCCATAGCGCTCCACCATCTCGTCCGGATCGACAATGTTCCCCTTCGACTTCGACATCGCGGTGCCGTTCTTTAAGACCATGCCTTGCGTGAACAGGTTCTTGGTCGGCTCATTGTTCGTGATCAGGCCGAGGTCGCGCATAACCTTCGTCCAGAACCTGGAGTAAATCAGGTGGAGAATGGCATGTGTTACGCCCCCGATGTACTGGTCAATGGGAAACCACTGGCCGATCGTTTTCGAATCGAACGGCGCCTTCTCGTTGTGCGGGTCGCAATACCGATAGAAGTACCAGGACGAATCCACAAAGGTGTCCATCGTGTCGCTCTCGCGCCGCGCTGGCCCGCCGCACTTCGGGCAAGTTGTATTGATAAACGAGGGGACCGATTCGAGCGGCGATTTGCCTTTTCCCGTAATCTCTACGTCCAGAGGCAGCAAGACCGGCAGGTCCTCTTCGCGCACGGGAACGATCCCACAGGTGGGGCAATAAATCATCGGGATCGGCGTACCCCAGTAGCGTTGGCGCGAGATGCCCCAGTCCTTAATCCGGAAAGTTGTGGATTCAGTACCAAACCCGCGATCCGCCGCGTACGCTGCCATCTTCCGGCGTGCTTCGACGCTGGGCAGGCCCGACCACTGGCCGGAGTTCTCCACCGTGCCGTATTCGAGAAACGGCTCGGCCATGGTTTCGCCGTCGCCTAATATGCCGTCGACGGGGCGAATGACCGGAATGACCGGAATACCGTAAGACCGGCAAAATTCGAAGTCTCTCTCGTCGTGAGCGGGAACGGCCATAATGGCTCCCGTGCCGTAACCCATCAGGACGAAGTTGCCGACCCAGATCGGGATCTTCGAGCCGTTGAAAGGATGAATCGCCTGGACTCGGGTGTTGAGGCCGACTTTTTCGAGATCGCCCGGGCCTTGGCGAGCCGTGGCATCAATCATCTCTTTGATGCGCATCCGGTCGTCCGGATCCGCGACGAGATCGTTTACCAACGGATGTTCGGGGGCAAGGATCAGGCAACTCGCGCCATAGATTGTGTCGATGCGAGTGGTAAAGACGCGGATCTTCGCGCCGCTTCCCGCGACAGTGAAGTCCACTTCCGCACCCTGCGATCGGCCGATCCAGTTCCGTTGCATGGCAAGGACGCGCTCCGGCCACCCGCCCTCAAGCTGTTTCATGTCGTCCAGCAGTTCGGAAGCATACGCGGTGATACGCAGGAACCATTGCTGCATGGCGCGTTGCTCGACTGGAGTCGTTTCATGACGCCAACAGCAGCCGTTCACAACCTGTTCGTTTGCCAGAACCGTGGCGCACTCGGGGCACCAGTTCAGCAACGCTTCCTTGCGATAGGCAAGACCGCGTTCGTACATCTTCAGGAAGAACCACTGGTTCCAGCGGTAATAGTCGGGCTCGCAGGTTGAGATTTCCCGGTTCCAATCGAGAGCAAATCCCAGTCGCTGCATCTGCGCCTTCATGTGGGCGATGTTGCTCAGCGTCCAGTCGCGCGGATGCAAGCCGCGTTTCAGAGCAGCGTTCTCGGCAGGAAGACCGAAGGCGTCCCAACCCATTGGGTGCAGCACGTTGTAGCCGCGCATCCACATGTAGCGCGCGAGCGCATCACCGATGGAATAATTACGCACGTGTCCCATGTGCAGCTTGCCGCTTGGATACGGCAGCATTTCGAGGACGTAGTAATTCGGCTTATCGGGACGATTCGCTACGTAGAGCGCTGGATTTTGCGCCCACCGGCTGTGCCATTTCGGCTCGATTTCTTTTGAGTCGAACGCTTTTTCTGAGATACAAGCTCCTTCAGTGCCTTCACGTTTCGAAGGTCGTCACCCGGTTCGTCGACGGGAGTCTCGAGGATGAACGCTTTCCCGCTTAGCTCAGGGTGGTTGAGAATGCGCCGAAAACCTTCAAAACCAATATATCCGGCGCCAATATTGGCGTGCCGGTCGCAGTGGGATCCAAGAGCCATCTTGGCGTCGTTCGTATGGATGACGGGAACGTTTTGGAGGCCGAGAACGGATGCGGCGTCCTTCACTATGCCCGCCAGCCCGCTCTCGGTTGAGATATCGAGCCCGCTGACGTAACAATGGCAGGTGTCGAGGCAGAATCCGATCGGGATATCCAAATATGGGCTGACCAGCTGCCGTATTGTGGCCAATTCTTCGAAATTTCCGCCGAGCTGCGAACCGGCACCGGCCGTATTCTCGAGCAGAATGGCTAGCTTTGAGTTCTTCTTCAGATGGTTGTCTACGTCGCGCCACGCTATCGCGATGGCTTCGGCAACATTAAGAATGCCTCCTTCCACCGTGAGTCCTTTGTAATTGCCGGGATGGGCAACCAGGTAATCGGCCCCGATCAGGAGCGCGCGTTCCAGCTCTCCTCGAAAGCCCTCGATTGATTTCTCCCGTATGACGGAGTGGGGAGCAGCAAGATTGATCAGGTAGCTGTCGTGAATGACCAGCGGATAAAGATCGTGCTGTTCACGCTCGCGGTTCAGGAGCAGGATCTTTTCGGGATCGGGCGGTTTCGTCCGCCACATGCGAGGACTCGCGGAGAAGATCTGGAACGTATTGGCGCCTAAATCGGCGGCTTTGATCGCCGCCTTCTCGAGGGAGCCCGCTGTCGAGGTGTGTATGCCAATGCGCAATTCTCAGAATACGCGGGCGCTTGCTATACTCGGGGCGTTTCCGGACGTGCCACGTTTCTTCAGCCTGCTACAAGCCGAGCAAATGCTCCCCGAGGTCGAACGTCTTGTGCGCAGCCTGGTCGAGGCCAAACGCGACTACGACTCCGGTGACGCGGAACTTGACGCGATCAAGCAACGGATCACTCTTCTCGGCGGTGTTTCACTGGCACGGGAGACCGTACTTGCTTCGCGAACGCGCAGAGAAGCCGCCGCGCGCACACTGAAGTCCGTGGTTGAGAAGATTACCGAGCTGGGCGTGCAGATCAAGGATCCGGATACCGGTCTGATTGACTTTCCGACTCTTTACAGAGACCGCGAGGTTTACCTTTGCTGGCGTCTGGGCGAGCCCAGCATCGGTTTCTGGCACAACGTGGAGGACGGTTTCCGCGGCCGTCAGGCCATAGACCGCGAGTTCCTCGAAAATCATCGGGGCGACGACGAAGCTCCGAACTAAGGTCCTGATTGTTAAACTAGGCCACGGATGCTACTGGCCCGCGAATTCATTGGTTACTTATCACGTCAACTCGTAAATCGTTTAAGTCCAAGTGCGTTCGAAACCACGAATCCTGCAACCGCTGCCAGCGTGATCGAGGGAATCATCGACGAGGATCTGTCGGCGGAAGATCGTTTGAACGATGAAGTCCGCGACCTGCTGGACGATTACAGCGAGTACATGCGTCGCGAAAACATCTCCTACCAGGAAATGTTTCGGAAGATCAAAAACCAGATGCTGGCGCAGCGCAAAATGACCCGCGCAGCCGGTCGCGATACGGGCGATCCGATGAAGTTGTCTCGCGATCGCATCAACGAGATCTCCCACAAAATTGTTGCCGGAATGCGAAAATCGCGAGATTTCCGCGTCCGCAAAGACCCTAACGAGCTTCGCCTGGGACTCGTTCGAGAGATGACGGATATTCTTCAACTGGAAGAGCGGATCGATAAAGCGGCTCGCGACAAAATTCGCACGCAGAAACGCGACATTCCCGAAGGCGGGGAAGAATTTGACCTTCTCCACAAACGCTACTATTCAGAAGAATTAAAGAAACTCGGAATTAACCTTAGCAGCTAAAACGAGCTCCGGTTGATCAGCTGGAGAGGAGCTGTTTCATTCCTCAAATCGTGCCGTTCATACACGACATAGTCGCCTGTACTATAAACGGGGCGGATGCGGGCCAGAGCGTTCCGCCGGCGCAGAACATAGTAGTCGACCGGCAGATCGAGAGAGTCTTCGAGCCTGCGCGGGGAGAACGGCCCCGCCACTGTCATGTGCCAGCGGCTGTCCCACTCCCGGGCGAAATCTTCGAAGTACTTCGATAAAGCGCCTCCTTCCCAATCCGTGTACACGGCGCGAATCGAATAGGCGCGAAAGATACCCGGATCGATCGATTTTCCGGCGTCGGGAAAGAGAAACATCGATCCGCCCCATGTGTTTTCCTTTGCCCACAAGGCGAGTTCCCGTACAGAAGGTATCGCCGGAGGTGTGTTCCTCATTTGGGTGCCGAGCGATATGGCAAGCGCGAAGACGGCCCATGCGGCGATTTCCGTCGGCCTTTTGTTCGAGAGAGCACGGGCAGCTGCGAAGCCGGTCGCGACAAGCGAGAGACCTACCGCGAAGAGCAGCGCTCGCGCCGGCTGCACTTGCGGAATCAGTGACCAACGGCAGATTTCGAGCAGCATGCCGGAGAGAGGAAGGCTGAGGAAGCCGCCGACGAAGAGCACTGTGCCCATCCATCTCAATTGCCGGTTCAGCGCTGGCCACACGCGCGCACTCGCCACAATGCCGCCCAGACACATAACGAGGTAGAACAGGATCGCTCGGCCGGACCATGTGGACACGATCACTTCCGGTGTGCGTTCCCGCAAGATGCGCAACCACTGCGGGGAGATGCGCCGAAAGTAAGCTCCCGAATCGATCACGCCAGGCTGCAGTTGCGCCAAGTTTGCGAGAAGTAACAGGAACACGAGCAGAATGGTCAACATCGGCCGTAACAGGGCGCGCAATTCCCGGTTCACAACAAACGTGATGGCAACGGCCGCCCAGAGGAGGGAGGCCGTCGAGGGTTGATAGATGAGCGCAACGCCTGCGGCAAATCCAGACAGCAAAGGCTTCTCCACAGATAAGAGGCCGAGCGCCAGAATGCAAAAGCCAAACGCCATGGCGTGCGGCACGGGCTCCGGTTCCGTGATCGAAACGGAAGCACCCGGAAGCGCGGCGCCCAGATTGAGGACTGCTGAAATCACCAAAGCGGGAATGTCTTTGATTTCCGCGGACGAAGCGAGAAGATATATGCCCAGGACTGCTGAAGCCCGGCTGACGAGTTGCTGCCACGCGAGGACGCTTTGCAAGTCCTGGTGGCTGATGCGCTGCAAAAAGAGCGTGATTTCGTCGTAAGCCGTGAAGACCAGGTGAGGCGGTGTGGCGACGAAGTCACGCGAAAGAAACGCGGGCGCGGCCAGCCTTTCGAGCATGGCGACGAAGATTTGAGAATCGGACCGCAGATAGGTGTGGCCCGGAAACACGTGGAACTCGAAGAGCGTAATCGCTGCAATGGTAAGCGCTATCGAGAGCCAGCGCAGCATTATTGCGGAGGCAGCTTTTGCAATTGCTCTTTAATCCAGACGCGGTTCGGCGCAAGCTTCGACGCCTGTTCCAAAGCCTGCCTAGCGTCGGCGATGCGGCCCGCTTTCCGGAGCGTGACACCCTTCCAAAGATAGGCGTCCGACAGCTTCGGATTCAGCGAGACGGCCTTGTCGAAATCCTTCAATGCAACGTCGACTCCGCCGCCCATGGCGGCAGGGAGATAGAAGTTGCCGACGCCTCTTGTTACGTAAGCGAGCGCAAGATTCGGATTCAACTGGATCGCTTTATCAATCTGGTCGCGCGCACACTGACCGTACTTGAGGGCACCCATCAGCGGATTTGCGGGAATCACCTGTCCGCACAAGGCACCCTGCAGGCGGTGGTATTCGGCGTTCGCATTGTTCCCCGCAACCGCCTTGGCCGCGGGGTCTAATCCTTTCTCCGCCAGCGCTTCTGATTTCTTCTTGTCGCGCTGCTCCATGGCGATCTCCGCTCCGTACGAATACGCGAGCGCAAGTTTGTACTCGCTTTCGGGAGAATTGGCTGCGCCGCTTGCCTTTGCAATCAACTGTTCCATGTTCCCGATGTCGCCGCGATCCCGCGCCGCTTCGAGTTCCGCCATAGTCTGCCCGTTCGCAGCCATAGCGCCGGCAACCGAGCAATAAACAAAAAGAGCTATCTTTCGAAAGGCGCTACCCATCGCCTCCTTCCGCATACTTGCCTTCATTGTAGGGGTGACGTCCCCCGAGGCTTACAGTTTCGAAAGTTTGCGACCAGCCAGAAGAAACGAGATGGCAACGGCCGTGATGACGATTCCGTTTGCCGCCATCGTGACGGGAGCCGATGTTCGGCTCATGATCAGTCCCGATAGAAGGCTGCCCAACGGCATGCCGCCACGGAAGGCCAGATTGTAAACACTCATGACGCGTCCACGCATGGGGTCAGAGGTGTGCGATTGGACGAGAGAGGAGTTGACGGCAAAGACAATCATGAGCAGAATGCCCGCGCAAAAAATGAACAGACAAGTCAGCCAAAGAGTGTTTGAGAAACCGATCGCCGTAATAAATCCGCCGAGCAGTAGCATGATGGCCAGCGACTGCCGAGCCTGACCCTTCTGATTGTGCATGGCCGCAACGGTCAGGGCTCCGACAACGGAACCGGCTCCGGAGAGGCAGAGAAATAAGGTGAAGGTATCAGCCTCGCGATGGAACACATTACGCGCAATGACGGGCAGGAACGTGATTAAAGGATAAGAGAGGAGCGTGACGAGAAACCCGATTGACACCAGGCCCGCCATTCCTTCCCGGCTCCAGAGAAACTGGACTCCTTCGCGCATGCTGTCCAGAACGGAGCGCTGC
>JBJMGJ010000033.1:0-4261 GCA_045807965.1 Bryobacteraceae bacterium
GAAGGTCGCAGACGCGATGCGGCCCAAGGCTCGCAAACTTTTGGAGGACGCGATTACGCGAGACCCAAAGTTTGTCCTCGCGTATTGCCTGCTTAGCCAGGTGCAAGCCACGCCGAACTGGGCTGAAGAATCGACGCCCGAGCAACTTGCGGAAGCAGAGGCGAGCGCGCAGGCGGCCGTTAGGCTCGCGCCCGAATCTGGCGAAGCCCACCTGGCTTTAGCCAATATATATTACGGCGAGTATTACGGAGCTCACAAAGATCGTCAGCGCGCTCTGGAAGAGTTGTCCATTGCAGCGCGGACTCTGCCGAACTCGCCGGAGATTGTTAGTGCACTGGGCGATGTCGCGAAAGATCGCGGCCAGTGGAAAGAGGCGCTGCGCAATTTGGAGAAAGCGATGCAACTGGACCCAAGGAATGCCGATATCGCGATAGATCTAATCGATTTGTATATTGATCTTCGACAGTACCGCGAAGCCGAATTGCTTACCGACCGGATGATCGCTGGCTTGCCGCCAGCATCAACCATGAATTTTTGGGCAGGTAAATACGAGATTGCCCTCCAACGCGGAAATTTGAAAGCCGCGCGCGCTGCCATGGAAGCAAGCCCAAATCACAACACCGGGTCGACCACACACAATCACAACCTCGCAGTGATACTTCTGCGCGAGCGCCGTTATGCTGATGCTGTGACGCTGATCGATCAGATCCCAGAGCGCGCCAGGAAAGGGAACGTTCTTCCAGGCTCTGGCATCAACCCATTTGCCGAAGGGTTATATGCGCAGAGCAAAGCGGTTGCTCTGCGAGCCGAGGGTCAAGTAGACCAGGCGCGGCTTGCGTTTGAGGCGTCCCGTGCTGGCTTCGTGTCCTCCCGGCATGACGATTTGGAGATCCTTGTCGCCGGTAAAGGCGGACTTGGGCCAATCGACCTTGGTGTAGGCATAGCTACCCTTAGGGCCAAACAGCTTCTGGAAATTTACCGCCGGCCCTTGCGAGCCTAACGACACCGGAAGTCCGGTGTTCTCCTCATGGCCCACTTTGCGATCTTCGCGGAAGACCGGTTTCGTGGAATTGCCGGCTTTATCCACCAGAGCGATCTGCCCAGGCTTCACCAGTTTATGGTCGGAGGCTGCGACTCGGATAATAACGCGGACATTTTGCGCGGACGCTTGCCCGAGCGTGTCGCCGACCGTCTCAATGGTGAAACCGCCCTGCTGAGTTGTGTTGTGGACCGGCGTTACTGGGCCAGCGGGATGTTTCGGCGGACGCGCTGACACGACGCTCACTGCCAGAAGACCGGCAGCGGCCGTGCAACAGATTCGATTGGTCACGCGTTAATCGCCTCCGCTGTGCATGTTGCGGCCGACTAACGGGCCGTGTCAATCACATTCAGTCAGCGCGCAGAAACAGCGATACGTCCTCCGGTGTTCCGAACGTTGCAGAACGCCAGATGAGGCGCTTCCAGCGCGGCGGGTCTTAAAGCACCGGTGTCACCAGACGTTTGGCGCACCTGCGCCGGCGCAGGGCCAAGCTCGTCTCGTCCCAAACGATCTTCTAGATGCGTTGCAAGTGGAGGACCGACAACCAGGACTGCCTGATTAGTGGGACGAGACAAGCTCGTCCCTCCGTGCTCGTGGGCGAATTTGCCCGCGGCAGATGCCACAAAACGCGGTCACACACCGCCGCTACAGGAGAAAAATCAGTCGACGATCTCGAGGCCCATCTGTCGGGCGGTACCGGCGATGATCCGAAATCCGGCTTCGTCGTTGCGTGAATTCAGGTCTTTGCCTTTCGTTTTCACGATATCCATGACCTGCTTGCGCGTCACCTTGCCTACCTTGTTCTTGTTAGGCTCTTTGGAGCCGGCAGCAATGTTCGCGGCCTTCTTCAACAAAATCGCAGCCGGTGGACTTTTGGTGATGAAGGTGAACGACTTGTCTTTGTAGACAGTGATCACTACCGGCAAAATATCTCCCGCCTGTTTCTGGGTGACGGCGTTAAATTCTTTGCAGAACGCCATGATATTGACGCCACGCGGCCCGAGAGCGGTGCCCACCGGCGGCGCCGGATTCGCCTGACCAGCAGGTATCTGCAGTTTGATTTCAGCAACCTTTTCCTTAGCCATAAATACGAAAGCTTTAAGTGTTAAATTTTAAGCTTTAAGAGCGGAAGCGCGAGTGGGCGCCTTTGGTTCAACCCTTAAAACTTAAAGCTCAAAACTATCCCCGCTCCACCTGCCAGTATTCCAGTTCCACTGGCGTTGCTCTTCCGAAAATAGTGACGGAAACCCGAAGCTTGCCACGTTCCGGATCGATTTCCTCAACGATGCCGTTCTGGTTCTGGAACGGACCATCGGCAACCTTCACTGTCTCGCCAACTTCGAAGCTGACCTTCGGTTTTACCTTCTCCTCGCGCTCCTTCATCTGCGCGAGCATGTTTTCGACTTCGGCCTGCCGCATCGGAATCGGTTTGTCCTTGGTGCCGGCAAAACCGATAACCCCGGGTGTATCCCGGATAAAATACCAGGTGCGCCCGACCAGCTGATTCGCTTCGTCGAGCAGGTGCATGTTTACGATCAGATATCCCGGAAAGAATTTCCGCGTCGTCTCGCTCTTCTTACCCTTCTTGATTTCAGAGACGCGCTCCGTGGGAACGAGCACCTCATAGACGAGATCCCCCATCTCCTCGGTCTTCACGCGCTTAACGATGTTGTCGCGCACTTTATTCTCCTGGCCCGAGAGAACATGCACCACGAACCACTGATCTTTAGCTGCGATTGCTTGAGCCATTGCTAGTGAAGCCGGGTAAAGAAATGAATCACGTTAACGAGCACAAAGTCAAATAAGGCCACATAGCCACCGAGCAATACCATCGAAACGATTACTACCACGGTGGAATCGAACAGTTCCTTGTACCGGCGAAATCCTTTTTCCTTCGGATCCCACGGCCAGGAACACTTCTGCAGCTCGGTGCGAACCTCGCTGAAAAAGTTTTTCATTCGGGCTATGGCCATAATTTAAATTCAACGCCGAACGTCGAACTGCTTCTGCTGATTCTGCGGTCAGCGTTGGCCGTTCGGCGTTTGCTGCGTTTCCATCACGCCAGGAGGGACTCGAACCCCCAACCGACGGTTTTGGAGACCGCAACTCTACCAATTGAGCTACTGGCGTAAATAATCGTGCTTGTAATCGTATCCTACTCGTAATCGCCTCGTGCTCGATCATGAGCACGAGCACGAGCAGGGTTACGAAACATTAATCGAGAATATCGCTGACGCGACCCGCGCCGACGGTTTTGCCGCCTTCGCGAATAGCGAATCGGATGGTCTTCTCCATGGCGATCGGCTGACCCAACTCGACTTCGATCGAGATGTTGTCGCCGGGCATCACCATTTCGACTCCGCTCGGCAACGTCACCGCGCCAGTTACGTCCGTCGTTCGGAAGTAAAATTGCGGCCGGTAGTTGGTGAAGAACGGCGTGTGCCGCCCACCCTCTTCCTTGCTCAACACGTAGACTTCCGCCTTAAATTTCCGGTGGGGTGTGATCGATCCGGGCTTGGCAATAACTTGGCCACGCTCCACATCCTCTTTCTTCACACCACGGAGCAGCACGCCGACGTTGTCACCCGCACGAGCCTCATCCAGAAGCTTGCGGAACATTTCAATGTCGGTCGCGGTGGTTTTTGCCGTCGCTTTGATACCGACGAGCTCAACTTCCTCCATTTTCTTCAGGATTCCGCGCTCGACACGTCCGGTGGCAACGGTGCCGCGGCCTTCAATGTTGAACACGTCTTCGATCGGCATCAGGAATGGCAGATCAATCGGTCGCTCCGGTACCGGGATGTAGTCATCGATCGCGGCGACCAGCGCCATGATCTGCTTCTCCTGTTCGGCGTCACCGTTCAGCGCCTTCAAAGCGCTGCCTTTGACGATCGGAATTTTGTCTCCCGGAAATTCATATTGAGTGAGCAGGTCGCGCACTTCCATCTCCACCAGGTCGAGCAGTTCCGGATCGTCCACCATATCGACCTTGTTCAGGAACACGACGATCGCGGGGACGCCGACCTGGCGGGCAAGGAGGATGTGCTCGCGGGTTTGCGGCATCGGGCCATCGGCCGCCGAGACGACGAGAATGGCGCCGTCCATTTGTGCCGCGCCGGTGATCATGTTCTTCACATAATCCGCGTGCCCGGGGCAGTCGACGTGCGCGTAATGACGCTTATCACTCGAATATTCCACATGCGCGGTGTTGATGGTGATTCC
>JBJMGJ010000034.1:0-8286 GCA_045807965.1 Bryobacteraceae bacterium
CCATCTCCACTGACGGAAACAACATCTCTCCTCGGGTCGGGTTTGCGTGGTCTCCGTTGGCTTCGCGGAAGACTGTCATTCGAGGCGGCTTTGGATTCTTCTACGATCGCGTTCCGCTCCGCGCCCTTGCGAATGCGCTTCTCGCGGCCAATAACTCAACTGATCCGGCGCAACTGAGTCAGATTAGTGTCAGCTTGTCACCCTCTCAGGCGGGAGCTCCGGTGTTCCCTCTCCGCCTGACTTCGCTTACGCTGCCTCCCGGCGTTTTGTTCAACTTCACAACGATGCAACGGAACTTGCAGAATGCCTATTCCATTGCCGGGAACTTTGATATCGAACAGCAGCTCGGGAGAAATACTTCAATCGAGGCGGGTTACGAACATGTGAGGGGACTTCATCTTATTGCTTCCATCAATCAAAACGTGCCAACATGTGTAGCCTCCGGCGGCAATAACGGATGCCGTTCGGATCCGGCCTACGGCAATAACAGCCAATACTCTTCTCTTGCCGATTCGCATTATGACGGTCTTCATCTGTCGTTTGTGCAGCGTCCGGCAAGCTGGGGCAATTATCGAGTGTCCTATACGTTTTCAAAAGCCCTGGACAACGTTGGAGAGTTCTTCTTCAGCGCTCCTCTTAACAATTTCAACATCTGGCAAGATTACGGTCGTTCGGATGACGACCAACGGCACCGTGTTGTTTTCGATGGTTCTATTCGCTCATCCCAGCAAGCCGCGGACACGATCTGGAAGAAACTCTCTCACGATTTCGAGTTGAGCGCCTTGCTGCAGTATTACTCCGCGCTCCCGCTTAATCTCACGACGGGATCCACCACGGTGCAAGGAACCGCCGCCCGGCCGACCATGGGCGGTGTTTTCGTCGGGCGCAATGTAGGAACCGGCGCCGATTTCATGAACCTGAGTGCCCGTCTGTCTCGCAGTTTTCAAATAACGGACCGCCTTCGATTGCAGGCGATCGCAGAAGGATTCAACTTGACCAACCATGTGAATGCAACCAGCCTTAACGGCGTTTTCGGAACCGGCGCGTATCCCGTGAATCCGGCGCCGAACTTCAGACAGATCACGGCGGTGAGTGATCCCAGGGCGTTTCAGTTCGCTCTTCGCTTCGGATTCTGAGGAACAACAATGCAATGGTTTACGTTCGCAGCTCTGATAGGATCGATTGCGTCGGTGGGCACTACCCAGCCCGACCGGCAGCCTGCGATAGCGGCAGCCCGTGGTCGGATAGCTGTCGTATTTGGCAGCGGCAATTCCATTTGGCTGACTACTTCAAATGACGACGGGCGGCACTTTTCGCCGTCGACCGAAGTCGCTCGTCTTCCGCTACTCGCCTTAGGTCGCCATCGGGGACCTCGCGTTGCCTTCTCCGGCGGCACTATTGTCGTAACCGCGATTTACGGTACCAAGGCTGAAAGCGGTGTCCACACTCACGGCTCGCCATCCGATGGTGACCTTGTAGCTTGGAGATCGGATGATGGCGGGCATTCCTGGACGAAGCCCGTCGTCATCAATGATGTGTCCGGTTCAGCTCGGGAAGGGTTGCATGCTTTGGCTGCCGGTTCGGATGGTCGACTCGCGGCCGTGTGGCTCGACCTGCGCGCGCCCGGCACGCGATTGATGGGATCGTATTCTAACGACGGCGGCGAAACGTGGTCAGCGAACACGCTGCTGTATAGCGTGCCAAACGGCACTATCTGCCAATGTTGCGCGCCTTCGTTGGTCTTCGACGAACCCGGCGCCACCACGGTTATGTTTCGGAACGCATTGGCCGGAACCCGAGACATGTTTGTCCTGAATTGGAGCTTGGGACAGAAGCCGTCGGAAGCGCGGAGGCTCGGCACCGGTTCCTGGAGACTGAATGCCTGTCCAATGGACGGGGGCGCCATCTCCCGGCGCGGGGGTTCGGTAATCACAGCGTGGCGCCGCGACAAAACGGTGTATCTGGCCCAACCCGGACAGCAGGAAAGGGCGATCGGCGAAGGCAAGGATGTCACCGTGGCGTATGGCGCGCGCGGTGCTTATAGCGCCTGGTCGAGCAAATCCGGTTTAGAGCTTCACACCCCGGGACGAGACACTCCCCGCCTTCTTTCACCGACTGGAGCGTTCGCGGCCATGGCGGCACTGCCCAATGGGTGCGTGCTTGTCGCTTGGGAAGAGAAGAGTGGAATTCAGTTCGAAACAGTGAAGTAGGCCGCCTATTGGGAACTCTCGACCGGAGCTTCGATGCGGTCGTCGGCCGGACAGGGACGAACTTCGTAGCGACCGGGCGCAAGTATACCGTTTGGGTCGAGAGCGACCTTGAGCCTTTGGGCGAAAGATCGATAATTCTGAGATTGATGGGCCTGGAAGTTGCCCTGAATACCAGAGCGATACGGATAAAAACCGGACGCCATACAACGTTCAGACACTTCGTCGTAGCACGCCTTGGCGCGCTCGTCCTCTCCCGGAACGTCGCGATCGAACGAAATCGAAACGATGCAGCAGGTCATTCGAGGTGTTAAGAGAGTGAGCGAAATCTGCGGTTCGAAGCCATGCCGCAGCAGGATTTCACTCGACAAGCTGGTCAGTTCGGCGACGGCCTCACCGTCCGTGGGGGCGATGGGCGCGTACCACAGAAGGCCGCAGCGGTCACGATCCGGATTTGGATCGGCGGGAACCGCCATCTTCTTTCGCCAATAGGCCGAATGCATGGGCTGATTGGTGGGCACGCCCTGCATCAGTCCCAAAACCGGTTCCACTAATTCGACTGTTCTACTCAAATCCCAACCGGAGATCAACTTGAACGCCCCGGCAAAGCGTTTCGCAAAGGCGAGCGTACTCGGTTTGAGAAATTTCAGCTTGCCTTTGTGGGATCCGAGGGCGCGGCGGATAGAGGACTTGGCTTCCCTGACCTGCGAGGGTGTTCCATAGAGACCACCTGACACATTCCAGGCACCAAATCCCAGTTTTTGCCTGAACTGAGCCATCGTGGCCCGACCGAGCGGAGTTTGGCCTCCGCTTTCCGTCCAGGGATACTGTTGCAAGCCCGCGAGTACTTTGTAGTCGTTGCCGATGTGAGCGGCACTTCGAAGGACATCTCTCATTCGCAAATCGCGCAGTGAGTTGATCAGATTGCCAAGCGCGGCTGGATCCTCTGCGCGGAAGAAAAACGCTTCGAAGGCCTCGGGAGCGGGCATGAGCCACACGGTCATGCGTGTGACAATGCCAAGATTCGATTGCGAGAAGAGTCCGTCGAAACTGGGGCCCAATCCCCAACGGCTCGTCTCGGCGCTTCGGGAATTCGGAAAAGACGCGAATCCAGTCTCGATGAATTCGCCGGAAGGCAGCAGGACCTCGAGGCCGCAAACATGCGCGAAGTGGTCGCCTAAGGGAGTATGCCCAAAGCCGCGCTCCATCACGTTACCGATGAGACTGCAATCAGGGCTCGATCCCGTGGCGTCCATCCACAAGCGTGAATTGCGTTCCTCGAGAAACCGGTAGAGTTGCCTCTGCGTGACGCCCGGTTCCACCGTGACGTACGCGAGGTCCTCTCTGAAATCGAGGATTCTGTTGAGGCGGCTAAGGTCAACGATCACGGACTGATCGGCGGGAGGCACGCGAGAACCATAGCCCCAATTCTTGCCGCTGCTTACGGGGTAGATGGGTATCCGAAACTCGTTCGCAACTCGGACGCACTCTCGAAGCTGCTCTTTTGTGCCAGGCCGGATGACTCCGACTACTTTCTGGTGAGTGGCGAAAGTTGCTGTTTCTGCTTCCGTGCGAGATTGCTGACGAACGTCAACAAATTCCTGTCCAAGGAGGCGGCTCCATTCTGTCAGCGGAGCTGCCAGTGAATCCAACGACAAACCAAATGTCCTATGAGATGAATACAGGAGTTAACCGCATCCGGCTCGCATGCTCTGGAATGAATTCACGGAGCCTGACGGAGAAGGGTTCAGCCGCGGTGACGAGCGGAGCCTTGGAAAGGGTATTTCTCAATTGGTTGATGAGAGGGAGGAAGCGTTGTGCGGGAGAACGGTAATCGAAGCGCAGCAACTCCATAACGCAATCGTACTCAGGGTCGTTGTATGACGGCAAATCCTGACCGGCTATCTGAAAACTCTGGCCGCCAAGACGTCGAAGCATGGAGGACGAGGAGTGGCGGACCGTAGCGGTGCACGAACCGACGCAGCCTCCCCAAAGTTGGCCCAGCGCATAGGAGCCGACCAGAATTTCGAGCGCGGCACGAGTTCCTCGCCACGCCTCTGATAACGCCCACCCCCCTACTTCGACGTAGGAAAGGCGCGCATCCCGAACACTTCGAAGATCCGCTTCAACCGCTGCGCGGACTTTGCTGCTCCAAGTGGGGTCGTTCGCAAGCCTGGAGTGAGAGATCCGCAGGCGATCGTAAGAAATGTCGCCGGTATGGACTAGATATCTGGCGCAACCGATGACGTTTTTACGTTCGTCGAGGAGTAGCAAATGCCAGCTGTGTTCATCGCCTTGCATCTCATAGCGCCCCTCGTCGTCCAATTCCCAGGGCTTGATCGCACCGTCTTTCAGGTAAATGGATCCACGAAGCTTTTGCATCGCAGAAAGGAATTGGCAATATAAATGCTCATCTTTTGCCGGGTGGGCCAGATTGTGAGCGATACCGGACTTGGGCGGCGCGAGTAGCTGGAATGAGTATGGTCCCATGAGGTGTTTAGAGTGCTAGCGGCATGGATGCTTCGTTAGGCACTTCGCCAGACTGCGACCTTTCGTCCGATCGCAGGACCTATACGAATACCTTACCCGAATAAACAGATTTCATCATTGTATTACCTCCAGGCAGTAGGAACAACGATTCGCGGGTACTAGTAGGCATTTTTTAACCGGTTCCCGGGTAATGTCGACAAGAAAGTGGGCGTTGAGGGCGGAAAATCTTACATGTCACCAGGTAATATTACTAGGGTAAAGGCAGATTCAGACAAAATTCTCTTGCGGTGGTCTGATTGCCCGGCATCTCCAGCAGTTGAACTCCCCGTCGAACTTATTGCCGAGGATGGTTCCCAACGAATCGTCCGGGCTCCCGTAAGACTGGACGAAGAAACTCCCGTTACCCTTTTGGCGAACGAGTATATGGTAAATGGAATCGTCAGATTCTGTCGTGCGGACAGAAATTCGTATCTGATCACAGTTTCTACGAACGACTCCTCTGACGAGCAATTCGAAACCGTATTCTTCCACGACCCGGGATCTCTTGCTGTTGACGATTTTTTAACCGAAGAGGAGGAAGCGAAAATTCTCGAGAGCTTACAGGATTCCTCCAATTGCCTTGGCTTTATGCGGCTTTCGGACATGTCCGCCAATGTTCGTGGCCTGCTATCACCTTCCCGGGTGGTTCAGTTCAGTTTCACTTCCTAGCCCGCTGCGGTGAATACGCGAGTCAATTTGGGGAACCCGGTGCGAAGTTGCTCAGCATGCCCATTCGGAACCGGGACAGTGCTGCCGATTCGTCGGCGCACGGAAAGATTGTCGTTTTCTGATCCTTATGGTCCGGCTTTAAATAAGACATAGATCGGGCCTGCACGTTCGCTAATCGTCAAGCGCAGGTTTCCCTTGGATCCGGATTTCAGTTGAAGTGGTTTGCCCGTCATACTCATCGCGGAAATCAGGTCTTCGCGGTTACACTCTAAGGTCTTGTCCTTTTTCGGTTCTTCGGTCCAGACGACCAGAAGTCGGTCATGTGGCCCGGCAAGTCGCATCACGTGCACGCCGCGGGGCGGGTCCGGGAGCATACCGATGAATTTCCGCGTCCGGGCCGAAGTCATTAGCGTCCGCACCGCCAACATGGCTGGCTTTTCCTGTCCACTTGCATCGAGCAGTCCGTAATTCTGTTCGGGATTAGCCGCATTGGTTCCGTCATCTCGGAGGTCATACCAGACACTCAAAGGGAAATTCAAACCCCAAACCGTCAGGATCTGTCGCACAGCTAAATTTGCCTGGCGTTCCCGATCACCCTCGCGGTGCCCATCTAACTTCGAATCGGCGCCGTTTCGTGTGGACGAGTATCCCCATTCGGACTCCCAGATTTCGATCTGCTGGCCTAGTTCTCTCGCGGCCCAGTTGCGAACGGCGACGTAGGCCGGAACGATCGTCTCGGGGCCGTTCTTCGGGTACGGATGAACGCTGATTGCGTTCAGCTTTGCGGCTAAGCCCCGGTCGAGAACCTGTCTGAGATATGGCAGGTCGAGGTTGGAAACGCCTCCGCTCGAGATGATCGCTGCTGGGTCGGCGGCTCGCATCGCGTCCACGGCATTTCGAAGCAGGGCAGCGTATTCGGCGGGGTTGGGAACTCCTGCCCAGAACTGTGGGTTGTCGGGCTCGTTCCAGATTTCGTAACGAACGTTCCGCCCTCGATAGTGCTCCGCAACCGCACGGGCGAATTCGCTGAAGGCTCGCAGGTCCTCTTCGGTTCTCGGGACTTGGCCGCCGTGGTCCGGATGACCGTAGTCTAGAATCCAGAGTACGCCCATTTTGCGCGCCTCGAGCGAGCGGAGTAAGAGATCGTAGGCGAAAAATCGGAACCGGCCTCTCCTTTCAACATTGCTCCAGAGCAGATCAATTCTCACGAAAGAAAACCCGGCGGAGCGCGCCAGATCCATAGAATGGTCGTCTCTCAAGAGGTGGATGTTGACCCCGACCGGAGCCAGTTCTTCCGCTTGCGTATAGGACATTCCGGTTTCATTGCCTCCGCTGAGCTGGAAATTCGCTTCCGCGTTTCTCAACGTGACTTCGTCGAAATCAAGTTCGCCTTGTGCTGCTTGCTTGTTTGGCGATCGAATGATGAGGGCGAGACCCGCGACCCGATTTCTAAACTGGGCCGAATCGTAGCGCCATTCGCCCGCCCGCGACGCCTCCAAATTGGGTTCAAGAGGTACGAGAGTATTGTTCCCGGCGCTGTCTTGTACTTGCAGCGTGACCTGGACATCGGACGGAAAGCGCGTCCACAGCGAAAGAATGCCGTTGCGATATTTCGGCGAGAGCGCCGTGAACCCCCGGGTTACTGTCACGGGAACCTCAGGACTGAGTTGGTAACGCAATTTGGCTCCGGGTCCTCCGCGGCCGGGCCCAAATGTCAACGACGCATTTCCAGAGACACGCCACGCGGCAAGTGACGCGGGATTATCGAACGTGTCGACCGCGTAAGTACGGTCAGAAATATCGGCGGCGGCGAGCTGTGCTGTACCTGGAGGGACGAGCGCGATAAGGAGAGCCGTGACGCATGTTCGGAGGCCGAGCTTAACTGTGCTCTGAGCCGGTTCTCTTCTTTTCGGCGAACAACTCACCAGGAGTGAATCGCCAAGATGCGGGGACGGCCTGGGATTCGATTCACCACCGGAACACGCAGAACGATTTGCAGGCTCTTGGATTGCCAGTTTGCGGGCAGCCGGCGCGCCACTTCTGCAAAGTAGTCGGGGTTTGTGACGAACTCACCTGCGCCGATCGTGCCGTACTGGGTAAGGCCGGCGGCAATGATAACCGGCCGGTCTGTCGTGGTGTCGACCATCCTTGTCACGATCGCGTAGTCCATGGGTATGTCCCAGTTGGGCCAGTAATTCGTCAGACTCCATTCGGATTTTTCCGGATGTTCGCTGTCGTGCACCATTCCGATATCGTGTACGCTGTCCTTGCTGAAAGTGAACCGCAGCTGGCCGCCGGTGCGAAGCGTCCAAGGATTGTCGAAGGCGCCGATCAGCACGGCCGGGGTGTCACGGAAATCCGAGAAAGAGGTGGATCCGTCGACTCTGATCCGATAAGGCTTCCGGTATCGTTCGAGTAAAGAGGACACTCGCACCAGGCAGAGCGCATCGTCCAAGGCGACGTACCGGTCACGCAGCAGAATAAGATCCTGTTCCTGAATGGGGCCCCTGGCGGAGGTGACACCCGGTGGGTTTCCCACAACGCCCTGAACTGCATCCTGTGCGGTCGCAGATCGTAAATTATATGCAGCCTGCAGACCGACACAGAGCAGGACGGTACTTGGCGACTTCACTACTGGCGCCCACAGTTCGTCCAGGTCGGTACTGCGCCAAGTCGAGGACAACCAGACGACTCCCACAACGACCGAAACGGCGCAGGGGATGCAAACCGCGGCTACGAGCCGTTGACTATGCCGCTTTCTTGGCGTTTCGGCTACAGGAGGCGCCACCACCGGCTTTCCCGGTTGAAATTGAAACTCAGCGATATAGGAGCCCGAGGGCAATTCGATGCGAGTTTCCGATTGATGGCCGGCTTCCAAATA
>JBJMGJ010000035.1:0-3444 GCA_045807965.1 Bryobacteraceae bacterium
ACTCTCTAAGCGCCGGGAATCCGAGCCTGCTCCCGGGTTTAGCCGTGGCAAAGTTGTTGAGCGGAGATCTTGCGGGCGCCAATTCCACATTCGGCCGCTTTGCCAGCCTGCTTCCGGCGGGTACACCAGCCAAATCCTTTGCGGAGGCGCAGTGGAAGGCCATTGCGGACAAAGTGGCGCCTTCGAGCAGTTCGATAAACGCGAATAGTCCTTTAACACCGGGCTATCGTGCTTTCCTGGAGGGGCGTCTACCGGACGCAATCAGTTTTTGGCAAGGTGTCGTCCAGCAGACCAGCGGCACTGATCTGCGCGCTCGCGCGATGCTGGGGGCCTCTCTGGAAAGTGCTGGGCAGAAGCCCCAACTCGAAGTTCTGCCGTACCTTCCCGATTTGACCGATCCCTACGCTCCGGTTGCATTCAATGAAATGCGCCGGCTGTTAAAGATGTAGCGAACCCTTGGTTTCCGGAGCCTCGATCTCGTGATCGTCGTGCTCCCAGGGTTTGGGCTGCTCTCCCGAATCCCGCTTGTTCACGCGGTCGTACATGTGTTTCGGCGTCGTAGTCCCGAGCGAAGTGTTGTAGAGATTTGTCAGGTCAAGAGCGTCTTTTACGTCATCTTCAAACTCATGCATGGCCTTCAGCTGCTCAGCTTGAGCCGGGAAGCGTTTGCCGCTTGGGGTCTCAAAGAACATCTGGTATCCGGCGCTCAGAAGTGTGGCGATTTCACTTCCGTAAAGAATGCCAGCCTTTTCGATCTCCACCTGCCCCTTTCCTTCGTCGCCAATCAGAGCCGCTACGGTGCCCTTTGAAACCCTGACGCGCCCGTCCGGTATCGTTTGTGTGTTGAAGCCCGCGCTCGCAAGCAGCGAAACGCGTTCTTGAAAGGTCGGGACTTTGGCACGCGTACGTCGAAAGAACATGCTTCTCTTAGTATAAGAATGAATGCCCATGGAGCCGCGCATCCGCCTCGCCGCGATTACCGACGAATTTTCTCCTGCGTTGTCCGAAGCGATCCCGCCGATGAAGGAGATCGGAATGACCGGGGCTGAGCTGCGGGTCGTCAATGGAAAGAACATCATGGATCTGAGCGACATCGAACTCCAGAGTGTGAAAGAGGAGCTGGAGCGTGCCGAACTTCCGGTGATCTCGATCGCTTCGCCGCTGCTCAAATGCATCCTGCCAAACTCGCCACAGCTGGACAGCCGCTTCGAACATGACGTGTTTGCTTCGAAACACACCTACGAAGACCAGGAGCGGTTGGCCGCCCACGCCTTCAATCTGGCGAAGCTATTCGGGGCCAAGATCATTCGTGTCTTCTCCTACTGGCGCACCATTGAGCCGGACGCTTGCACGGGTGCGATCGTTGAGGATCTCCGACGCTTGGCTGAGCTCGCAAAAGGCGAGGGCCTGATTATCGGGCTTGAGAATGAGCACGCATGTAATGTTGCAACGGGCTCGGAGTCAGCAGCAATTCTGAATGCTCTTGACCATCCCAATCTCCGGTTGGTTTGGGATCCGGCGAACGCGCTTGTTGCGGGTGAAGACCCCGTTCCCTACGGGTACGAAATGTTGCCGAAAAGCAGGATCGTTCATGTCCACGCAAAAGATTGCCATATGGAGAACGGTAGACCGGTCTGGGGGCCGCTCGGGACCCGCGCGGTTCGTTGGAAAGAGCAGATCGCATCCCTTCTGGCGGATGGCTACGGAGGCTTTCTGAGCCTCGAGACGCACTGGCCGGGTCCAGGCGGAGACAAGCTGGAAGCTAGCCGGATTTGCGGCTGGAACCTTCGGGGACTCTCTGCGGCTTGACCGCCGGCTCGTCGCCGAGGTGACGGCCAGGAATCAGGTAATTCAGCACATAATCGCGGACCGCATCCGCGAGCGGCGTTATTTCTCGTTCGTATCCGAACGCGCGGAGTTTGTCGATGTCAGCACACGTGAAGTATTGATATTTGTCCTGTAACGCTTCGGGCATTTCGACGAAATCCACCTTGATCGGCTGGCCCAGGGAGTTGAAAATCGCTTTCACCAGGGCCAACCAGGTGTTGGCTTCCCCTGAGCCGACGTTGAAGATACCACCGCCTTCCACGTGTTCAGCGAGGTAGATCGTTGCGTCCACCGCATCCTTAACGTACAGGAAATCGCGACGTTGTTCGCCATCCCGATACTCCGGTCGATAGCTCTTAAACAGCGAAACACGGGCGCTTTCGAGAATCTGGTAATAGGCCTTGTGGACAACGCTGCGCATGTCGCCCTTGTGATCCTCGTTCGGGCCGAAGATATTGAAATATTTGACGCCGGTGATGAGCGGCAGGACCTCGGCCCGTTCCGCCCAGCAATCGAACATGTGCTTCGAATATCCGTACATGTTCAGCGGGCGCAGGGTCTCGAGCGGGATGCTCTCAGACACCTTCTGTTCCAGGCAGCCATACGTGGCGGCGGACGAGGCATAAACGAATCGGCGATCTTCGGCGATGGAGAATTTGGCGAGCGCTTTGGTGAATTCGAAGTTGTTTCGCATCAGGTAGGCCGCATCCGTTTCAGTCGTCGACGAACAAGCGCCGAGATGAAAAATTGTGGTCACATCCCTGAACGCATCGGGCGAGACGTCCAGCCGCATCAATAGATCGTCGCCTTCGATGTAGTCGGCGAACTGCAACGGGACGAGATTCCTCCATTTCTGTGTTTCGCCCAGAAGGTCGCAAGCCAGAATATTGCGCAGGCCTCGCCGATTCAGTTCCCAGACAAGCGCGCTCCCGATGAAGCCGGCGGCGCCGGTTACCAGTATCCGGCCCTTTGAGAGGTCAGACATGCGAGTCTTGCGCGCGAACAATGAGCAAGGGTACGCTGACGCGATGACGAACGGCGTTTATGGTTGTTCCAAAGATCAAATCCTTTAGCCCCCGGTGACCGTGTGATGACATAACCACCAGATCGGGCTGGAGTTCGCTCGCGGCGGACGCGATCTCCCTGGCTGGACTCTTTCCATGGCGTACGACTATCTCGGCTCGAATCCCCTGTTCCCGAAGGGATTGTTCGCAGGTGGCGAGGTAATCCTGACCTTCGTTGATCTCAGCCGTCGAGGAAAGAGCTCCGAAGAGTTGGCTTGTCACTCCTTCTTCGACGTGCAAAAGGATGATTTTTGCATCATGCATTTTTGCAAGTGCCACGGCATTGCCGAGCGCTTCACGGTCAGCATCGCTGTGGTCCAGCGGAACCAAAATGGTCGAGTACGTACGGGACGGAAATACTGGGGGCCGTTCTTCACGTACTCTGACCGCCACCCGCGAGGACGAGATCGGGGCAAAGTGCAGCCACGGCCACGCCGTCACCGTGACGAGCAGAAACAGGAACCCCAAGCTAACCAGTAGCGCGGCCGAAAGGACGAGCGGTCGGTAGGCGCCGCTTGCTTCCACCCATCCGGTGACTTCGCCTTGCACCAGC
>JBJMGJ010000036.1:0-6219 GCA_045807965.1 Bryobacteraceae bacterium
GACGCCTGCCTCGGCTTTGGGGCGAAGGGCGCGATCAACTATCGGCAATCGGATTTTGTAGCCGAGACCATCCGGCTCACAAGCGATCGAGGTGTTGATGTTGTTCTGGACATGGTCGGAGGTCCCTACCTGGATCGCAATCTGGACGTTCTTGCGCACGAGGGCCGGATCAGCATTGTCGCGACTCAGGGGGGTCGGATGGGCCAGTTGGATATCGGCAAGCTCATGGGCAAGCGAGCCCGGGTCATGGGATCGACCATGCGCGTTCGTTCGAAAGAAGAGAAGGGACTGGTGGCCCAACGTTTGCTTGAGGCCGTTTGGCCGTCGCTGCCCGGGAAACGATGGATCAAGCCAGTGATCGACTCGACGTTTCCGCTGCGGGAAGCGCGTCTAGCTCACGAACGGATGGAGCAGGGGGAACATATCGGGAAAATAGTACTGACATTCTGATTCGAGCTCCGCGAACCGGAAACCCTCGTTCCCAGCTGATACTGGAACTATGCGGATCGGCATCACGTGCTACCCCACGTACGGTGGCAGCGGTATTGTTGCAACCGAATTAGGGCTGGAACTCGCGAATCGAGGACACGAGGTGCACTTCATCAGCTATGCGTCCCCGATCCGTCTGGAAATGGGAACTCCTGGAATCTTCTATCACGAAGTGGAGGTTTCGAACTACCCTCTTTTCCATTACCCCCCATACTCCCTCGCACTAGCTTCCCGTATGTGGGAAGTTGCAGACAGGCATCAACTCGACCTGCTCCACGTTCACTACGCCATTCCGCACTCCATCTCGGCGCTTCTGGCACAGCAGATGACGAAAAAGCGGTACCTGCCCTTCATTACGACCCTTCACGGGACGGATATTACCCTGGTTGGCTCCGACCCGAGTTACTTCCCGATCACGAAATTCTCCATCGAACAGTCGAGCGGCATAACAACCATCAGCGAGTACATGCAGAAGCGCACAGTCGAGTTTTTTGGCGTCCAGAACCCCATCGAAGTGATCCACAACTTCGTAAACTGCTCCTTGTACAGCCCAAATGAAGAGGGGAGGGCGCAAGGCCGAAAGCGGATTATGCACGTCTCGAACTTCCGCCCGGTCAAGCGGGTTCTGGATTGCATCCATGTTTTCGCCAGGGTTCGGAAAGAGGTGGACGCGGAACTGCTCATGGCCGGCGACGGTCCCGATCGCGGACCGGCCGAACGGCTTGCGTGGGAACTCGGCGTCAATGACGCGGTTACGTTTTTAGGCAAACAGGACCACTTGGAACGGTTGATCCCTCGAGCCCACGTCCTGCACCTGCCGAGCGAAACCGAGGCTTTTGGACTGGCGGCGCTCGAAGCCATGGCGTGCGGGGTGCCTCCTGTCGCAACTCGCACCGGGGGGTTGCCGGACCTGATTACACACGCTGTGGATGGCTATATGGAGCCGGTGGGCGACCACGAGGCACAGGCAGAACGCATCGTCCAACTGCTTTCAGATGCAAACCTGCATCGGACGATGGCCGAAGCCGCCCGGAAAACGGCGACAACACATTTCTGCACAGATCTCATCATTCCGCAGTACGAAGCGTACTACCGAAAGGTATGTCAGAGTCCGGGAACTGCGGAAGGGTCAGCGGTGTCTAAGGTATCAGTTAGGTCGGCTGGCCTTTAGGAGTAAAATTCTAATCGATGGCGCACTCCTTGTCGGGGAATTCGGGTAGCCTCTCCATACTCGCGGGCGCGCAGAACGGGATTTCGGAAGAAGAAGCCCGGATTCTGCGAGGGCTTCGCGCGGGTATCGATGGCGCTTATCAGGAGCTGATCGATCGTTATGAGCAACCCATTTTCAACATGGTGTACCGGTTGCTCGGAAATCAGACGGATGCCTGTGATGTGGTGCAGGAAGTCTTTTTGAAGGTGTTTCGGAGCGTTCATTCGTTCCGAGAGCAGAGTAGCTTACGAACCTGGATCTATCGAATCGCGGTGAACGAGGCGCACAATTATCGCCGTTGGTTTGCCCGGCATTGCCGACGCGAGGTGCCGATCGAAAAGGATCGGCCCGACTACGATTTTTCGATCGAACTAGCGCAGGATCCGGGGCGGTCCCCTTACGACCAGGCGCTCGACAGCGAGACCCGTGCGATGGTGGAGCGGGCACTGACGAAGATCAATCCGCTGTTCCGTACGGCTGTCGTTTTGCGAGACATCCAGAACATGAGTTACGAGGAGATTGCAGACATTTTGCAGATTTCACTGGGAACGGTGAAGTCACGTATCCTGCGAGGACGGGAAGCACTCAGGCGTGAGTTGACCGGACAAGCGAATCCTGGATTAGCGGAGGCGCTTGCCTAGGAGAAGTGTTTAGGACGAACCACATATGAATTGCTGGATCGCCAAGCGTCGTTGCACAAGTTTCATCGACGGGAGGCTGCGTGAACGCGAGCGAGCCCGGGTCGTGAGGCACTTGAACGAGTGTCCGGCATGTTCAAGTGAATTTGAACAGATGAGATTGGTGCGATCGAATCTGCGGGCCCTTCCTGCCGTAAAATCGCCGGCTCACTTGCGAATGGCGCTTGAGGTGGCTGCTTCCCGTGAACGCCAGGCAATTGCAGAAGGCGCGTGGTCCGGAATCAGGCGTCTTTGGAATCGGTGGCTCTTCCGGGTTGAAGACTCCATGCGACCCATCACTCTTCCCGCCACCGGTGGGCTGCTTTCGAGCATCATCCTCTTCGGCGCGCTCTCGTTCACCATTGGCACGACGACTCGGGTTTCGAACTACGAGGTCCCGATTATGTACGCGGACCACTGGGGAGCAAATCTGGTACCACTCCAGCTTCGTTCTTCCGTAGTGTTGACGCTCAACCTGGATGGGAAGGGCAGGATCACCGATTACGAAGTGCGCGATGGTTCCGCATCGTTCGTCGGAGATACGGCAAGGCTGCAATACAACAACATCGCCGTTCCGGACTTCCCAAGCGTTCTGGCGATTGCTCAACCGATTAACCGTGGCATCAGCATCAGCTTCACGCCCATCGTTTACAGACAGTAAAGCTACTCAAGCGTTCTGATCGAGTAATCTTCGTCGTTGCGGGTAAGATTCGGGCTATAGAACGGGTCTTGCGCAATCACATGCTCCCATTTGGAGCGCATGCGCGCAACTTCCCCCGGATGCGGCACGAGGTCCTTCGAAGTTTTCGAGTGTGCCTCATGGTGATAGAGCAGCGCGTGCGGAGTATAGAGCACGCGATATCCGGCGCTTCCGATCTTGAGGCAGAGGTCGATATCGTTGAAAGCGACGGCAAAATCGCTTTCGTCGAATCCTTCCACTTGCCAGAAGATGTGTCTCTTCGCCATCAAGCACGCGCCGGTCACCGCGCTGACGTTGCGGATGACATCCGAGAAATCAAAGTAATGTGGGGTGCTGCCGTCTAGCGACTTGAACGCATGGCCGCAATTGTCGAAGATGCCCATTACAACGCCCGCATGCTGAATGAGCCCGCTCGGATAGAGAAGTTTGGCTCCCACGGCGCCCACCTCCGGCCTCTCAATGAGTTCTACCATCGACTCCAGCCAGTCTTCCGCAATCACCGACGTGTCGTCGTTCAAGAAAAGCAGAATCGGCGAGTCGCAGTGTCGCGCAGCTTCGTTGTTGATTTTCGAGTAGTTGAACGGTTGATGGCGGTAATCGATATACCGCAGCGGAACCGTCGCTTGTGATTGCGAATCCTGGATCAGTCTTTCGATCACATGTCCTTTTGAATTGTCAATCACGACAACTTCAAAGTTGCGATACGTGGTTTTCGTGAACAGCCCTTCGAGGTTGGCCTTGAGAACGTCCGCTTTGCCACCGGAGCCGATGATAATGCTGACCCGCGCTTGCGACGAAATGGGATAGCGGACCCGCCAACGCCCTACGGAGTTCCCCGGCTCTACCCTGATGGACGGATCAATCTCCAGGCAATGCCGCTCGACGGCTTTACGCGCCGCATCGATGGCATAGCTCTTGTTTTCGATGGTCGAGGCTGTTGAAGCTACACCAGCTCGCCAATGGTACAGAACACGGGGGATGTGGTGGATTTTCTGCGCCTTCCGAGTGGCCCGCAGGATCAGGTCATAATCCTGGCTGCCGTCGTACTCCGACTCAAATCCGCCGATGTTTCCCGCCAGTTCCCTTTTGAGCACCAGAAGGTGGCAGATGTAATTCTCGGAAAGTAGCAAGTCCGGAGCCCAATCGGGCTTAAAAAATGGATCAAAGCGCCGCCCGAGACCGTCGATCTTGTCCTCATCGCTATAGATCAGGTCGGCATCTGGAACTTGGTTGATTGCTTCGCAAACATGCGCGAGAGCGTTCGGCGCCAACGTGTCATCGTGATCGAGGAAGGCAATGTAGTCTCCGGTTGCCAGTTCAGCGGCGGAGTTGCACGCTTCCGAGATGCCGCCGTTATCACCGCGAAGAATCAGCTTGATTCGCTCATCTCTAGATGCGAACCTCCGCAGCTTTTCACGGACTTCCGCGCGAGGGGACGCGTCATCGGCAATGCACAATTCCCAGCGGGTATACGACTGATTGATGACGGATTGGATCGCCTCGTCAAGCTCTTTCAAGTCGGTGTTATAGACCGGCATAAGGATGCTGACAAGGGGCTGAATCGACAAGCTCGGCAGCCGCAACGTGACAAGCGACTCATCCGACCGCTCGAGTTCCTTGATCCAACGGTCATACTTCGAGGAGAAGCCGTTCTCGTGATCGATCAGCACGGAGGTCTGTGCTTCACGAACAGCGATACCTTCCGAGATGAGACGGATCGTGATCGTGTGCGTTCCGTTCGGCAACTGGGCGGAATCGATATTGACAGCAAAACCGGAACAGCCCGAATTGTCGAGATCCGCGTGAGCCTTCTTTACGTCCGGACGCGCAATCGAGGGCTTGGCCCCAATGGGCGGGAGATTCGCCGCGACCACTTGAACGTGATCGACGCCGGTTTCACAAAGACACCATCCCCGAACCGAAATGATGCCGCTCCGGGGAGTCTTGTCTTTCGGAGATGGTTCATCACAAACCAAGTACGATAATTTTCCCGTGAGCGCTACGGAGTCAAAGGAAGCGCGTCGCGGAACAGGAACGAACCGCCTGACCAGGTCAGTCGCTGCGCGAAGCGTGCGCCATGCTCTTCCTGTAATCATCTCCATCTGGATCCGTTCCAGCCTCGCGATGGAGGTTTGCTGGGACACAAGCTTTTCGCCATGAGTCTCCAGTGCTTCAAGGAGCTGATTGATTCGGAGATTTGACTGCTTCAGTTCTAACTCGAGGTGACGGATTTTCTCGCTTAGTTCCTGAATTTGAATTTCGGACGTGTATTGCTCCGTCATTTCGTACATTTCAAGATAACAATAAGAAGGCCAGTATAAGTAGCGATTCCGTGAGGCGCTTAACAGAGTGAGGCGAAGTATCCGCTCCGTCCGGCAATATCTGCGGCGCCAACGTCAGCACTATTTTCCGGATCTGCAAACACGCCGTTATCGGTCGTGGATCTCGCGTCGTGTGCGGCTTCGAAGCGAGAAGTACGGCGGTCGGGTTCCGTCCGGATTACTTTCGATACTGACAGCCGTTTGGGACGGGAGCCCGGCTACCTATCTAAACACGTTGGCGGCCTCGATCGAATCACAAAATTCTGACGGCGCCTGCGAATGGGTTTTGTTGGACAACGGTTGCACGCGACCGGAGATTCTGGGATGTCTCGTCGCGCTGCGGCAGCGGCCCTGGATCAATATCTATCGATCAGAGCAGAACCTGGGCATCATCCGCGGGCTGCGATTGTGTTTGGAGCGGGCAAGCAACCGCTATGTGTTGCCGGTGGATGGAGATGATCAACTCTATCCAGATGCTCTGAAAATCGTCACCGAACACCTGCGGAATGCGGGATATCCCCCAATCCTTTATACCGATGAAGACAAGATTAGCGAAGCAGGACTGTCCCAACCATACTTCAAACCGGATTGGGATCCGGTGCTCTTGGGCAATCTCGCCTATATTGCTCACCTCGGTATTGTGGACCGAGGAGAAGCCCTTCGGCTTGGAGCGTACTCCGATCCCGCGACGGAGGGCAGCCCGGACTGGGATGTGTTTCTCAGGTTCGCTGCCGCGGGCCACACTGGCGTACATATTCCGGAAGTCGTTTATAGCTGGCGGATGCACTCCACCTCGACAGCCGAAAATGCTCATTCCAAGTC
>JBJMGJ010000037.1:0-4909 GCA_045807965.1 Bryobacteraceae bacterium
TCAGCTGGGAGAAGTTTTGAGGACGATACTTTCTGGCGATGACCTGATACATGAAAGAGATCGCGTGAGAACGAAGCGGGGACCTGCCGGGCGCTAAGGGTAAAAAGCTAACCCATTGCGGAGGTATCTGCCAGACCCCGGGTGATCCGCGGCACACAAGCTAAACCACTACCGTTGCTTCCTTCCGAACCTGGCGGGGTTTGCAGCCGCCCGTTGCACGAAGCCCGGAGCCTGGCAACCCATTATCGTACCACCGGTGAGCTACTTGCGAGGCCCGAGAACAGCTTGCAGTTTCTCGCCGAATAAAGTCGGCGCAGAAGGCCGGCGATCGCCCTTGTCCCGGGGTGGCCCAGGAGCGCGGTCGGCCTGGAACGTACCGGGAACCGCTGACTCGGCCGAAGGGAACGGCTGCGCCGCTACCCGGGGCGATTGAGGTGAGTTTTCCGATTCGGCTGCCGGCGAAGATGCGTCAGCCGTCGCTTCGCCGACGTCGCTCGAAATTGGGTCTTCTTCGCGCGAGGCTGGTTTCTTGGCCTGGACGGGTGTAGCTACTCCGCCCAGATATTGCTCTTTGCGCAACAGAGTTCGCTCGAGCGATGGCACCCAGCCAGTAAAGTCCGCGTCGAGCGAGGATGCCTTTCGCAGCGTGCCGCGCATGGACTCCATCTTCGAATCCAGGTTGTCGAGTTGATGGAGAAGCAAAGCCTCCGGAAAACTGGGAACCTTAGGGGAGCCGAACTCTAATTCACCGTGATGACTCACGACGAGGTGCTCGACAACCGTTCTTAAACGGGGAGGAAAGTCGGGGACCTTCCGGATTTTGTCAGCCAGGATTTTCAGGCCGATGACGATGTGGCCCAACAGCTGACCTTCGGAACTGTAACCGAAGCTGCGATTATAGGAAAGCTCTTCAATCTTGCCGATATCATGCAAAACAGCGCCGGTGAGAACCAGGTCGAGGTCCACATCCTTGTAGTGAGCGGCCGTGAATCGCGCCAGCGTGCACAGCGATAAAACGTGTTCAATCAGCCCGCCACGGCAGGCGTGATGGATGCTCTTGGCCGCCGGTGCAATCTTGAATTTTTCGGCGATGGTCGCGTCCTGCATGACGGATTCCAGGAGCAAACGAAGGTGAGTATTTCCAATACCCGCAATGATGCTTTGCAGCTCCCGGAACATGTCGTCAGGGCTGCGATCCGAGCAGGGGAAGTAGTCACCGAAATCGACCTCGCTATCCTCCAGGCGCCTCATTTTGTGAATGGTGAATTGGGCTCGCTTCTGATAGAGCTGCATCAGCCCCTTCGCCTTGACGAAATCGTCACGGTCAAAGGTATGCATCACCTCTTCAACGTTGTCCCACATCTTCGCTTCAATCTCACCGGTTTTGTCGGCGAGTTGGAGCGATAGATATGGCTCACCGGTCTTCTTTTGCCGGATCTCTTTGTTGATGACGATGAATTGAACCGTAACGACTTCGTTCGGTAATAAACCGCCAACATATGGCGACTTCATTTGGTTATCGGGAGCTGCTCTTTCCGCTTACAGTCGTCGAAGTTCCGGGTATCGGAATTGCCCAGAGCAAACGTTTATGCCGCGTTTTCTCCTCGACTTCGGCCCTTGTGATGGTCTCGGGCTTCAGTTGAGCAGGATCCTGCCATGCGGTGCTCTGCCCGGGCGCCGCTCCGGTGTCGACAAATCCCGGTTTAATTTGAAGAAAGGCGTGTTTGCGAAGATCGGTGAGGTATTCACGTACTCTCGGCTCCATTTTCGGACCGTACAATATGTTTTCAATCTCCGGTTTGGCGTCTGCAAGCGGTTCTAGGCCAGCTTTTGTATGGTCCTCCACCTTGAAGATCTCGAATCCCGTTGCGATCTTGATCGGCGGCGTGACGCCTCCCTTTGGCAGATTCCAGACGGCATCTTCAAATTGCTTGTTCAGATCCCCCTTCTTGTAGCCGCCCAGTGCTCCACCATCTTTCGCCGTGACGCCGTCCGAATTGTCGCGAGCAAGCTCGGCGAAACGTTGGCCCTTTGCGGCCTCCTCCGCGATTTGCTTGGCTTTCTTCTCGGCGGCCACGACTGAGCCAGGTTCCTTTCCTTGCGTGGAGATCAGAATCTCGCTCAGGAACACCTTTTCCTCACGCATGAAATCGTTTTTGTGAGCCTCGTAGTAATCGGCAACTTCTTTATCGGAGAAACTAATCCTGCGGCCGACTTCTTGCCCGATTACCTCGCGAGTCAAATATTGGTTTTTCGTTTCCGACAAGAAATCTTCATAGCTCATTCCGGACTGCTCCCGAATGAAGTCGTGAAACTTCTCCGGATCCGAGATTTTAGCCCGCCGTTGAAGGTCCGCCAGGTACTTACTGATCTCCGGATCAACGTTGATGTTCAGCTCTTTCCCGCGCTGGGTCAGGAGCAACTCGTCAATCCTGTTGCGGAGCACGTCTTTCCGCTGTCTTTCGAGTTCCTGCTGGACCTGGGCTGGATTGGCGCCTTGGGCCTGCAATTGCTTCGTCATCTCACGAGTCGTACGGCCCAGTTCGTCCTGACTCACGATGTCGCCATTCACTTTGGCCACGATCTGGTCGACAACGGCGACAGGAGGAGTATTGTCCGCCGCAAACCCGATTGGGGCAAGTGCAAAGAGCGCAGCGTAATGCAACTTCAACTTCATAGGTTTGGCTTTACTACATTATGGCTTTTTTGTTATTGCGGTTCAGCTGATCGCTCTCCGCGAGCCGTTACTAACGACGGGTCACCAGCGCGGGGCGTTTCTCTTCTTTGGTCTTCCCGCTCTCGTCCCCGGTAAGCTCGTGCAGCGTCCGTCTCACATGGGACAGGAGCGTCCCGGCATCTTCTTTGCCGGTCAAAGGCAGTTTCAGCACTCCAGCCGGGGTAAATTGAGCACCCTCGACGCTCCGTACAAGGTTCATCAACCGGAACGGATCCACCTTCGATTGCTGGTGGAACTTGATGTTCACAAAGCCCTGTCGACGATCGACGGATTCCACCCCCGCATGTACCGCAAAGCTCTTGAGGAGCGAGAAACTGACCAGATTCCGGACCTCTTCCGGAGCCTTGCCATACCGATCGCTTAATTCATCGATGATGCGTGCGCCCGCTTCCTCGTCTTTTACGTCCGCGATCCGCTTGTAGGAGCGGAGTCGCTGCGCATCGTCGCTGATGTATGTGGTCGGAATGCGGATATCGAGACCCATGTTAATTGTCGCGTGAATCTCGAGCGGAACCTCTTCGCCCCGGAGTTCCCTCACTGTTTCTTCGAGGAGCCGGACATAAGTGTCGTAACCGACGGCTTCGATATTTCCATGCTGCTCTCCGCCGAGCAGATTTCCCGCGCCTCGCAGTTCAAGGTCGAGGGCGGCTATCTTAAATCCGGCGCCGAGATCGCTGAACTCCTTCAGGGCGGCCAGCCGTTTTCTGGCTACCTCGCTGAGCTGAGTGTCCGCCGGCACCATCAGGTAGGCGTAAGCCCGGCGATTGGACCGGCCAACGCGTCCGCGAAGCTGGTAGAGCTCGCTCAACCCATACCTCTCCGCGTTTTCTATGATGATCGTGTTCGCAAGCGGGATATCAAGGCCGTTCTCCACAATCGTCGTGCAGACAAACAGGTCGTACTCATGCCTCATGAAACCGAGAAGCACCTTTTCCAGCTCGGCTTCGCCCATCTGTCCGTGGCCGACGCCAATCCGGCATTGGGGCAGCATTTCCTGAAGGAAAGCGGCCCTCATAAAGATTGTGTCGACCCGATTGTGTACGAAATAGACCTGTCCCTGTCGCGCAAGCTCCTGCTCCACGGCTGTCTTGACCAGATCCGGGTTGAAGTGGGCCACGACAGTATTTATGGACAGTCGGTCCTTGGGCGGCGTTTCGATGACTGACATGTCGCGGAGACCCAGCAACGACATATGTAGGGTTCGCGGAATGGGTGTCGCGCTCATCGTGAGCACGTCCACGTTGTGCCGCAACTGCTTCAGCCGTTCTTTGTGGCGGACGCCGAAACGTTGTTCTTCGTCCACGATGAGAAGCCCCAGGTCTGGGAAAACAACGTCTTGCGAAAGCAGCCGATGCGTTCCAATCAGGATGTCCACTTTTCCCGCCGCGAGGTCGTCGAGAACCGCCTTTACCTCCTTGGCGTTCCGGAACCGACTCACGAGCTCCACCCGGATCGGGAATGAAGCAAATCTGCGCTTAAAGGTCTCGAAGTGCTGAAACGAAAGCACGGTGGTGGGGGCGAGTACCGCAACCTGTTTGCCGTCGCCGAGCGCTTTGAAAGCCGCGCGCATCGCGACTTCCGTTTTGCCGAAACCGACGTCTCCGCACAGTAGCCTGTCCATCGGCTGCGGGCTTTCCATGTCCGCTTTGATTTGCGCCACGGCGTTCAGTTGGTCTTTAGTCGCCGCGTACTCGAACGCGTCCTCAAACTCGCGCTGCCAGTTGCTGTCGTCGGAGAAGGCGAATCCCTTTGCCATGCGGCGCTGGGCGTAGAGCTTCAGGAGTTCATCCGCCATGTCGCGCATCTTTGCTTTGACACGCGATTTCGTCTTCTCCCAGGTGACTCCGCCAAGGCGGTCGAGGTGAGGCTTGGCTTCTCCCGCACCGCGGTACTTCTGGACAAGATCGAGCCGAGTCAGTGGAACGTACAGCTTCGAGTCGCCCGCGTACTCGAGGAGCATGAAGTCGCCCTTCCCGTCCCCCTGGGCGATCTCCCGGATGCCCAAAAAGAGTCCGACCCCGTGTGTGGCGTGGACAACAAAGTCACCCGGCTTCAGGTCGGCCACGTCGGCGGCGAAAGCTGCCAACTGTGATTTCGTGGGCTGGCGAGAGATCAGGTCGGAGGTTTCGAAGATATCCTCCGAGCCGAGGATCGCAAGCTCGGAATCAACCA
>JBJMGJ010000038.1:0-9655 GCA_045807965.1 Bryobacteraceae bacterium
GGGCACGTCCCGAGCCCACAGCGTATAGACCTATATGAAACTGTAAGTCCATCGGGCGAGAGGATTATGGTGGTTCGCAACCTGGACGCATGGAACTTCGATCTCCTCAAGCCAGAGACTTACCAGGTGCTTGCAGCCGCGCTGAAGCTGTCACATCTCAAGGCGGTTAATCTGTTTTACTTTAAGCAAGGCGGCGAGTTTTCCCAGCGCGACACGAATTCCGAGCAACGCCGAATCCGTGAGCTTGCGGCAGGAGCTGGAATGAGAGTCGGCCCGGGTGTATACGACAACGTTCTCGCTCTGCTAACGTTGGCAATGCAGTGAGCATACTTCAGATCTTGAAAAAGATCTTTTGTCGGTGCATCCAGAACAGCATCAGCCAATACAACAGCAAGACCGCGGCTCCAAAGATCAGGAGCTGCAACCCCGTTTCGAGGGTCGGTAGAAGGAATTTGCCTAGATGCATTGGCAATCTGCTGCCGGCGAACTCTTCGCCCAAATGGGCCAGGAGATAAGCGGCTATCGAGTTCATGCCCACCACAACGAGAGGAAACGCCCAGCGGCGCCACCGCTTCCACTCAGCCGTCCACGTAAAGGCCGACAGGAAGAGAAAGCAGAGGCCGCCGCTGAACAGCGTCCACGCCGGCGTCCAGATTCGTTTCACAATCGGGCAAATGCCGGTTCTATGGAGAAGAACCCCGAGAGCTACGCCCGCAAGGCCATACAGCACCAACCGTTTCAAAGCGGCGGGATACGTCTCGGTTCGGATCCAACGGCCCGCGATGAGTCCGAGAATCATGGTTCCAAGAGTCGGAACGAAGCTCAACGTGAGGTAACCGCCGCTGTTTGCCACAAACGGCTGGGCTCTGGGGAAGAGATTTAGGAACCAGTGGTCGAATGCGTTGCCGAGATTGCTGTTCTTGTTCCAATGGGAGGCAAACCCCGAGAAGTTGTGGTGCCAGTCGGCGGGAACGCCTACGGCACGATAGTCGAAGCCTGAAGGCGGAGCCGGATACCACGCCCAGGCGAGCCAATAACCAAAGAGAATCAACGCCAGGGTAGCCCATTGCCACCGAGGTGAACGAAACCCGAGCAGAAATAGGAAAGGATAGCCTAGCCCGATCTGAGTCAGCGTATCCTCGAACGTGAAGTTAATCTGCGTGCTACGCACGGAGCGGAGACCAATACCCAGAAGGACGAGGACCAGTGATCTCCTCAACGCATGGCTGAGCAGTATTCGGAACTGAGCGCCTTTCTCCATGCGCTTTGCCAGTGAATAAGGCAGCGCAACACCTACCAGGAACGAAAAAGATGGCTGGATCAGGTCGTGCAATGAGCAACCGGCCCATTCGACGTGAGTTTGGTTGAAAGCGAGAAACGCCCAGAACTCATTGCCTGGGAAGGCGCGCGAGACCTCCGAGAACCGGAGCACTTCGGCCATCATCAGCAGCATAACGACACCCCGGTATGCATCAATCGCAACGTTGCGGGCGGGAGCCGGCCCGGAAGAGGGCGGCGCCACAAGGTTGATCCCGTTCGTGGGGCGGGTAGCAACGGAGTCGGTGATTTCCGGCATTTCCCAAACCGCCTTCCAGGGAACTAGAATAAACCCATGGATCTCATGGTGAACGGTGTGCGCTCGCGGGTCGACACCGATCCGGAGCGCCCCTTACTTTGGGTGCTGCGGAACGAACTCGATCTGACGGGCGCTAAATACGGGTGCGGCGAAGGGCAGTGCGGCGCCTGTACCGTTCTGATCGACGGCGTGGCGCACCGTTCGTGTCTCACTCCGGTCGGTTCAGTCACGGGCAAAGAGATCACCACAATCGAAGGGCTGGCGGACGGAGAACGCCTGCACCCGCTGCAACAGGCTTTTGTGGATTGCGACGCCATGCAGTGTGGTTATTGCACGCCGGGCATGATTATGCAAAGCGCAAGCCTCTTGCGTCGCGATCCGTCTCCCTCCGAGGCGGAGATTCGAGGCGAGTTGGAAGGCAACATCTGCCGCTGCGGCACTCAGAACCGGATTATCACCGCCGTGCAGAAGGCGGCGCACACGATGGGTGCTATGGCAAAGGGCGATCGTCATGCGTGAGACACTTCTTGAGACTCCCAAACCAGGCACGCGGTTCGATCGTCGAGGATTCCTGAAATCGATCGGCGGCGGCCTGGTTGTCTTGTTTGCTTTAGACCACGACATATCCGCTCAAGAATCAGGCGGCGGGGGACGCGGTACAGGGCAGAAGCTTCCCGAAAACGTAGCGGCATGGCTCCACATTGCACCCGACGGTACGGTCGAAGCGTACACGGGCAAAGTTGAAGTCGGTCAGAACATTCGGACTTCTCTCACGCAGGCCGTTGCAGACGAGTTTCGCTGTTCGCCGGACACCATCCATCTGATCATGGGCGACACGGCACGAACTCCCTGGGACATGGGCACATTCGGCAGCCGCACAACGCCGACAATGGCTCCTGAACTCCGTCGCATGGCGGCCACAGCTCGCGAGAGTATGATCGACCAGGCTTCTAAGACGTGGGGGATAGATCGTTCGCGGCTGCAAGTGGAGAACAACTGCGTCTGCGACAAGGGTTCCGGTAAGAAGGCCAGCTTCGGCGAGCTTGCAGCCAGGATCGATTGGGTGAAAGTCGTCGGGAAGGCCGACCACATCACGCCGCCAACTCAGTGGCAAGTCGCTGGTAAGAGCCTGCCAAAGATAAACGCAAGAGAAATCGTCAGCGGCAAACACAGGTACGCATCCGACCTGAAAGTGCCTGGCATGCTGTACGGGCGGGTTTTACGTCCGCCAAGCTTCGGCGCGAAGCTGGTGTCTGCCGAGACGAGTACCGCCTCGAAGATTCCTGGCGTGACGGTTGTTCGCGACGGGGACTTTATCGGGGTTGCGGCCACAGACGAAAGCAAGGCGCAGAAAGCCCTCTTGAGCATCGATGCCAAATGGGACACGCAACCGCAAATCTCTGGTCGCGAGTTGTTCGCGTATATCAAGAAAGGCGCAGAACCCGCCGCACCGGTGAATTCTCCTGAGGATGGCCATTCTTTATCAACCACTTACACGGTCGCGTACATCGCGCACGTACCGCTTGAGCCGCGCGCCGCAGTCGCGAAATTCGAAGGTGAGAACCTGACGGTCTGGACGGGTACGCAAAGGCCGTTTGGAGTAAGGGGCGAGTTGGCGACCGCGCTGGGTACCACGGAAGATCACATACGAGTGATCATGCCCGATACGGGATCGGGATACGGGGGCAAGCACAATGGCGAATGCGCCATCGAGGCCGCGAAACTGGCGAAGGGCGCAGGCAAACCGGTGAAGCTCATCTGGACTCGCGAAGAAGAGTTCACCTGGGCGTACTTTCGGCCTGCGGGCGTCATCAATGTGCGCAGCAATGCGGCGCCCGATGGCAGACTCACAAGCTGGGAGTTCCATAACTACATGTCAGGACCGTCCGGCTTGCCCACACCCTACGAAGTCGCGCAAAAGGACGAGCATTTCCATCCCGTGAAGTCGCCCTTGCGCGAAGGGTCGTATCGCGGGCTGGCGTCTACTGCGAACCATTTTGCTCGTGAGTCCCATACCGACGAGCTTGCTGCGGCGGCGGGGTTGGATCCGCTCGCATTCCGCTTAAAGAACCTGAAAAACGAACGCTTGATCGCGGTCCTCAAATCGGCGGCGGACCGATTCGGCTGGGGCAAGGAAAAACCAAGTGCAACCCGCGGCTTCGGTCTGGCGTGCGGGGCGGAGAAGGGCGGCTACGTCGCGTGCTGCGCCGAAGTCTCGATCGGCTCGGGACGCCAGCTTCGCGTGGAGCGAGTGGTCTCGGCTTGGGAATGCGGCGCCATCGTGAATCCCGAGCATCTGGAGAATCAGGTAGAAGGTGCGATCGTCATGGGCATCGGTGGAGCTCTGTTCGAAGCCATCGACTTCACAAATGGGCGCATCCTGAACGGCCGATTATCTCAGTACCGTGTCCCGCGGTTCAGTGATGTTCCCAAGATTGAGCTTGTATTGATCGATCGCAAAGACATACCGTCGGCCGGGGCAGGGGAAACACCCATCGTCGGAATCGCGCCGGCAATCGCGAATGCCATTTTCAGCTCAACTGGCCTGCGTATTCGCTCCTTGCCGATTCTGCCCGCTTTCCGGGCCATGTAAGAGGCGGGTTAGCCCATCCACTGCGGGTTTTTGGCTGTACCGTCAAACTGAGTGGAAGTCTTGAAACGTTCGAGAGTCCCAGTGAGCGCGACCTCTCTCGTTTTGTCCAGGAGAGACGCCATGTCGGTTTTCGTTAGCGGCTTGAATGTGCGGGCCGCCTCAAACGCCTGATCCAAACGCTCCATCGAATCGCAGCCATTGATGACGACAGTGGTAGGGAGGCTCATTGCGTAATGGAGAGCCTGAATCGCGGTGACCAGGCCGCTTCGAGCAATAGCGCCAGAGGCAAGAGGCTTCATTCCCAACACCGCGATACCTTGCTGAACCAGTTTCGGAACGACGTTTTTCTCGAAGCTGCGGAAATGCGCGTCCAACACGTTCAGCGGCATCTGCGCTGAATCGAATTGGAAGTTGTTTTTGGCCGCCAATTCAAGCATTCGAAGGTGAACGACGGGATCCTTGTGACCCGTGAAACCGATGAACCGGATCTTGCCGGCCTTTTTCGCGTCCATTAACGCCTCGAGCGGCCCGCCCGGGGCAAAGAAGCGATCCGGATCTTCCAGCCGGATGTTCTCGTGGAACTGCATGAGGTCAATGTGGTCCGTCTGGAGACGCTGTAGGGATTCGTCGATCTGCTTGGCGGCCGACTCTTTTGTGCGCCCATCGAATTTGGTCATCAGGAAGACCTTGTTGCGGTAACCGTCCAGCAGGGCTTTTCCCATGATCTCTTCGCATCTGCCATTGCGATAATCCCAGCAGTTATCGAGGAAGTTTATCCCGCGATCGACAGCAGTGCGGACGATCCGAATGCCTTCACTCTCCTCTTTCGGCGCACCAATATGAGCTCCTCCGAGACCGATGGCGGAGACTTTGATCCCGGTTTTCCCGAATTGGCGATAGACCATGTCACCGGTCCGAGTTTCCTGAGAAAATCCCGGAGCGGGAAGGCTGGCCGCAAGCGTTGTGGTAGCAATAGCGCCGATAAGCTCGCGCCGGTTGGGATTGTCGTTCGATGGCATATTACTGGACCTCCACGGTTAGATCCGCACAGGCCCAGTTTATTACGCAGAGAGGCGAAGGCGACACTTAAGCGCTGAATGAGTAAGGCGCGCGCTGAGGTCTGCTCAGCATCGAATTTGCTTCGTCATCATTCTTGAAGCGTTCTTTTTCAGGATCCCAGTAGAGCTTGCGCTTGGTTTTCATAGCGATGTGATGGAGCAGACAGGTGGAACACGCGCGATGGCCGATCTCGACCGGAGCGATGGGCGCCTTCCTGCTTCGAATGCAATCCAGCCAATTCCCGTGTTGATCATCACTCTGGTAAAGATGTACTTCGTTTGGCCCTATGACGCTGTCGAGGATCTTGGGATCGCTCGCCACGAGCGGCTTCGGCTTTTCTCCTGGATTCGCTCCCGGGTCGCTTGCGGTCACGGTCTCGTCGCGAGTGACGAAGATCCAACCCTTGGTTCCGTAGAACTTAATGCCGTTGGGATAATCGCCGGAGATCGCCATCGTGAGACCGTTGGCGTATCTCGCCTCGGTCTTGAACTTGCCGTGGACGTTCCACAATCCGTGTGTGGGGAACTCCGCCGTGCCCCAGATCTCTACCGGTCCTGTTAACTCAGTGTTCATGCCCCAATGCGCGGTGTCGACGTGGTGGGCGCCCCATCCCGTAATCATCCCCGCACCGAACTGCTCACAACGAAGCCAACCTGGGCGGTCGAAGCTGCTTTGGGGGTGAACGCGCATCTCCGTGTAGTACACGACGGGAGTGGAGCCAAGCCATGCGTCGTAGTTCAAGTTGGGCGGGACCGGCATCTCGGGAGCTTCGGGTCCCGAGGGGTCTCCGGGGAGCCCGATCTCCACATGTTTCAGGTCGCCGACGCACCCGTTACGCACGAGCTCACAGGCACGATGAAATTGCTTCCAGGAGCGCTGTTGCGAGCCAATCTGGAGGATGCGATCGGTAGCTTGAACGGCATTGCTGAGGTAGCGCCCTTCCGCAATGGTGAGGGACGTCGGCTTCTGCAGGTAAACGTCTTTTCCGGCGCGCACCGCATCCACTGCAACAATGGCGTGCTGATGGTCGGGGGTGGAGATGATGACGGCGTCTATGTCTTTGTTTGCGAGTAACTCGTGGTGATTGCCATAGCCTTTGGTTCCGGTGAACGATTTACCCGTTTTCTTGGTGTAGTAATCGTTCACGTACTTCTTTCCGAGTTCGACCCGCTTAGAATCCAGGTCGCAAACGGCCACGATCTGTGCCGAGTCGTATTTCCACGTGCCGGGCAAGTCATGTACGCGCGAAATACGACCAGTACCGATCGTACCGATGTTGATGCGATTGCTGGGAGCATTTTTCCCAAACACAGTTGCCGGCACAATCGCGGGGAAGCCTGCCACAGCAGCGCCGGCCAGCCCTCCTTTGACGAATGAACGGCGCGACAAATTATTCTTCGCTGTCATTCCGCACCTCCTTGAGAGATTTCTTGTTTTATGCCTTTACGTTGTGAAGTGCAACATTTTCGCGTTCTTTTGAGCCTTCAGCACAAGTTCGGTCGCGAGGAGGGCCTGTTCCTGGTCTTGAGCTACGTGAGTGCGGTTCACGATATCGCTGACGAACTGCGCTCCGAAGGGTAGGTCCAGGTTGTTGCAATCGATATACCGGGCCTGCTTTTGATCAACGATGAACAGGTTGTTGCCAGCCTTCTGGCGCGCGACATCGGTGTACTTTCGGAGCTCGATGTAACCCTCCGTTCCGACAATGAAAAGCCGGCCGTCGCCCCAAACACCCAATCCGTTCGGAGTAAACCAATCAACCCGAACGTAGCCCGCGCCTCCGTTTCCGTGAACCATCATGTCTCCGAAATCCTGGAACTTGGGCCGTTCCGGATGATTGAAGTTTGCGATCTGCGAGGCGGCTACATCGGCGGTCGTCGATCCCGTGTAGTAGACGAATTGATCGGCCTGATGCGATCCGATGTCACAAAGGATGCCTCCGTAACGCTGCGGGTCCCAAAACCAGTCGGGCCGCGGGCGGCTGTTCGGCTGATTGATTTGATGAGGCGCAAGGTTCACGGTCTGAACAACTTTTCCAATTGCACCTGCTTTGACCAGTTCACCCGCTTTGACTGCGCACTTCACTTCGAGGCGCTCCGAATACATAATCCCGAAGATTCGCTTTGTCTCCGCCGCCGTTTTACGGACTTCCGCCAGTTGCTCTAAGGTTGTCATCGCCGGTTTGTCACTGAGGAAGTCTTTGCCATGGCGCATGACGCGAATACCGATGGGCGCGCGCTGGTCAGGGATTGCAGCGCTTGCCACGAGTTGGATGGAGGGATCGTTGAGGATTTCGTCTTCGCTCCTAGCAACCTTGACGCCGCCGAAGCGTTTCTTGAACTCGGCGAGGCCGCCCGGATCTGTCGAATACACCGCTACCAATTCACCTCCGCCGCGCTGTACTGCAGCGGTGATACCCAGGATATGGTTGTGATCGGTCCCAATGACGGCGAATTTGATGTGGTTTTTTGGTTTGGCGGATTCCTGAGCGCCTGGACTTGCTACTTCGTATTCGATCTTTCCTTCGGAGGGTAAGCTGAATGCGGAAAAGGGCAAAGCGGAAACCAATCCGGCTGAGCTTGTCGCCTTCAGGAACGCCCGTCGCCTGACGTCGTTGGTTCTCGGCATGGTCTTAGCTTTCTCCTTTAATCTGTTCCAATATGAGCC
The DNA here is from genome assembly GCA_045807965.1 of Bryobacteraceae bacterium. Classification (GTDB taxonomy): domain Bacteria; phylum Acidobacteriota; class Terriglobia; order Bryobacterales; family Bryobacteraceae; genus Bog-105. The sequence continues at coordinate 7,896 of JBJMGJ010000038.1, forward strand.
CCAACGGTTTGCCGTAGGTTCTCGGCCATCCAGCTACTTACAATACAGTTCAGGTTCGCTTCGGGAAGGCGGTTATAGTCCCAAGGCTCGTTGAGCTAGACTTTATTGGGCCGCTCCATAACGAGCATAAACCCGGCGCGCGTCGCCGATCGATGAACGTACACCCGACCGGGTTTGCATCGCGATAGAACGGCAAGCGCGACAGACTCTGTCCCGTGCCGGCGATCGGGTCCAGCACAAGGAAGAGGACGCCAGAACGGGGAACACTTTCCTCCCAATATCGAACAAACTATACGCAACGGCACAACTTTCGTCGTGTCAAAATTAGTTCTCGGGAATTCAGTCGAAAGCCGAAGTTGAGCTGATACGGTCGTCTGTTATTGCGATACGAGATAATCTTGATCAGAGCGACTTCTTAGCTGGGTCAGAGGAATAGCGCTTCTTGAATGAGGTAGCCGGGTATTGCTGGCGAAACGGCCTGAAAGAAGAACGCAAGCTGCGTCGAGCGACGTCGTTCGAGACATTAATCGTAGAATCGTCTTGAACCTGATTCGAACGCGGCAGCCGGTCTCGCGCGCAGACCTTGCTCGCGTTTCGGGCATGCAGCCGAGCACGATCTCACTGATCGTGGAGCAGTTGATTCACGAAAATTGGGTCCTCGAACGAGAAATGGGGCGCTTGCCTCGGGGCCGCCGCCCAACCTTCCTCCGGCTCAACGATGAGCGTGTGATCATCGGCGTCGATATCCGTCCGAATCAAACCATGGTCGCACTCGCGGACGCAAATGGACGATTTACGTCGCAAGAAGTGATCGTCACGACTCGCGATCCGGAGTTGACCTTTGGGCCCCTGATCGAATGCCTTCAGCGTATGATTCGCTCCTGTAAGGGGCGGAAAATCGAAGGAATCGGGGTGAGTGTTTCAGGGCGGTTCGACAGCTCGTCGGATCGGCTGATATTTGCGCCGAATCTTGGCTGGAAGGATACAGAGATCGGGTCACGTATTCACGAGGCGACGGGACTGCAAGTGGAATTGGAAAATGCTGCTAACGCTTGCGCTCTTGCGGCCGTCTGGTTCGATCACGAATCTCCGGCGCGCAATCTAGTTGCCGTGACCGTATCAGAAGGTATCGGCACAGGCATATTGAGCAATGGTCAACTGGTTCGCGGTTGGAATGGAATGGGCGGCGAGTTTGGCCACGTTCAACTCGATCCGAACGGCCCCGAGTGCAACTGCGGCAGCCGAGGTTGTTGGGAAGCGTTTGCATCCAATCGTGCGGCTTTGCGCTATTACGAGAACGGATCTCAGCCGGTAGCGCGAAGCTTCGCGGAAATCATGAGCTTGGCTGAGCAGGGAGATGTCACGGCTTCCCGAGCACTTGAGAAGATGGCTCACTACCTGGGGAAGGGAATGCGAATCATTGTTGCCGGCCTTGCTCCCGAACGGATCATTATCGTAGGCGAACTTACTCGAGCCTGGAAACGATTCGGACCGGTGATCGAGGAGGAGGTCAAAGCGCAGATGCTGCCGGGCGGAGTTCCTCCTCAAATTCTCCCGGCAGATGAAGGCGGAATGGCCCGTCTTCGGGGCACCGTCGCCTTGGTGCTTCAGAAAGATTTTGGTTCCCGCATACAGCCCGATCCCCTGGACTACTAGGCCCAGGCAGAGGAAACTTGCGCTATCCGGTTCGCCGCCTCGCGCAGATTTTCCAGAGAGTTGGCGTAGCTGAAACGGATATAACCCTTTCCGAACTCCCCGAA
>JBJMGJ010000039.1:0-6553 GCA_045807965.1 Bryobacteraceae bacterium
AGCACTATTTCTGCCCGTGCGGTCAGGCCCGAAACGAATTTTCCATAGAGTCTGGAGAAATGGGCAACGTAATGATGCGTGAGTAAGGACAGGTCTCCAGTTCGCTCAACCAACGGCGGCGTTCGAATCTCAACCATGGTCAGTCGATAGTAGAGATCTTCTCGAAATCGTTTTTCAACAATCGCCGCGCGCAAATCCTGATGAGTAGCGGCAACCACTCTCACATTCACTCTGCGAGGCGTGAGCGAACCCACGCGCTGGATCTCCTGATTTTGCAGAGCGCGGAGCAGCTTTGCCTGGGTGCTCATAGGCATGTCGCCGATCTCGTCGAGAAAGAGCACCCCTTCATTCGCGAACTCGAACAGGCCGATCTTGTCTGTCGCAGCCCCCGTGAAAGCGCCCTTTACGTGACCAAACAGCTCGCTCTCGAACAGCGTCTCAACAACCGCCGAGCAGTTTAGAACCACGAAATTACCTTTGCCTGCAGGGCTGAGCCGGTGCAGCGTTCGCGCGACCAGATCTTTCCCCGTCCGAGTCGGCCCGCTGATCAGAACCGTGCGGAAATGGGGAGCGACACGACGGATTGTCGAAAACAGATCCCACATCGCCGGGCTATTTCCAACCATTCCCTCGAAGCCGGACGTATCGACCAACTCTGATTCGATCTGCGATGCACGCTGGCGGCGCCTCGCTTGTTCGAGCAAAGTGTTTACGCGCCCGCGCAAGGTTTGCAGGTTCACCGGCTTGTTCAGGTAATCGGCCGCCCCGCGTCTGATAGCATCCACAGCTGATTCCGTGGAGTAGTGGGCGGTCATGAGGACAACGTCGATGCTCGGGTCGAATTGAATGATTTTATCGAGGACCTCGAGACCACTCATGCGGGGCATCACCAGATCCGTTAATACGATTTGAGGGTGGTGCGAGTGGACGAGTTCAAGGCCTCGCTTGGGATCTTGTGCTGTTAAGATGCGGGCGCTTGGCTGCTCCAATGCTGATGACAAGAGCTCCAGACTCCCGGCGTTGTCATCAATGATGAGAAGCGTAACCAGCGACTCACTATTGCGCGGATTGGTCAACGGCTTAGTGTAATTCCTCTTTCAATAATCGGGCAAGCTCCTGGCGTACCATTGAGATTCTCAAGGGTTTGGTCAAGTAGGCCGTAAATCCCTCAAGAAGAGCTTTGTCCTTGTCGCCGATCATCGCGCTCGCCGTCAGCGCCACGATTGGAGTTGAGCCGAAACGTTTGTCTGCACGAAGTTCCCGAAGCACCTGGAATCCGTTCTTAATCGGCATCTGCAGATCGAGCAACACCAAGTCGGGCAGGTTTGCCAGCGCCAGCTGGACCGCTTCAGCGCCGTTTGCCGCTTCGAGCACGGCGTACCCGGAGTGTTCCAGCAGAGTTCTTGCCAACTCGCGGCTCACGTCCCGATCCTCGGCTACTAAAATGGTTTTCATGCGGTCTACCCTGCCTAGTTTCATGCATTTGCGGGGCCACATTCTCCCGCTGTTATCTGGGACCGAGGCGTTCGGATATGATTGGCGAGACACCAGGGACGAAGCGTCAACCATTGGAAGCTCCTATTGACTATTCCGCAGCGTGGTCCGCGCTGCTCGAGATCAGTCCCTCAGCCATTATCGGCATGAATGCGGCTGGACGCGTTTTAGTTTGGAATGCTGGCGCAGAGCGCATCTTCGGCTGGACTGCAGAGGAGGTAATTGGCAATCCACTCCCGACTATTCCGATCGGCAGTGAGGATGAATTCCGGATCATGTTGGAATCTCAGATGCATGGGATTTCTCAAGAAGGCAGAGATGTCGTCCGTCGCCGCAAAGATGGATCACCCTGCTCGTTGAAACTCTGGACTGCACCATTGCACGATAACAAGGGCCGGATCCTAGGCAAGTTAGCGATCCTGGCTGACAGAAGCGAAATGAATCGAGTTGAGCAGGAACGGGCATTGTTGGTCTCGACTGGTCAACAGGCGCGTGAGCAGGCTCGCGCTATGGAGCGCTTTCGGGAGCTACTCGAGGCGGCGCCAGACTCGATCATCGAGGTGGATGGGAATGGCGACATCGTCCTGGTGAACGCAGCTACGGAACAGATGTTTGGCTATTCACGGACAGAGCTCCAGGGCAAGAATATCGATCAACTCGTCCCCGAAGACCTGAGGCATCGGCACGCACAAAACAGGGGAGCATACACCACTGTTCCCATTCGTCGTCCCATGGGCACCGGACTTAAGTTATACGGCCAAAAGAAGAATGGAACGAAATTTCCGGTTGAGATCAGCCTCAGTCCAGTGCATAGCACCGAAGGACTACGGATCTCCGCCGCGATCCGGGACGTAACCGACCGGCAAAAAGCAGAGCAGGAGTTTCGTGATATGCAAGCGCGCCTTACCGCCGAACTGTCAAGAGCGAATCAGGAGTTGGAGATCCGAAGCCGCGAAGCGGAAGAGGCGAATCGCTTAAAAAGCGAGTTTCTTGCCAGCATCAGCCATGAACTGCGGACCCCGCTTCACACAATCATCGGGTTTTCGGAACTCCTCGGTGAAGAGCTCGACGGCGCACTAAATAGCAAGCAGAGGCGTTTTGTCGAGCACATCCATAAAGACTCACTGCACCTGCTCGAGCTGATCAACGACATTCTCGATCTGAGCAAGATCGAGGCCGGACGGCTAGATCTTCACCTGGAAGCCTTCGACGCAACACAAGCCGCGCGTGAGGAGCTCAACAGCATAGCTCCTGCAGCGGAAGCAAAACATATCTCGGTCTCGTTCGAACCGTGTGGACCGATCCCGGTGCATGCAGACCGGATCCGGTTCAGGCAAATCCTCATAAATCTGCTGAGCAACGCTGTCAAGTTTACGCCTGAAGGGGGAGTCGTTCAGATGGAGTGCTCCTCGGATGGCCAGGTCGCGCAATTCTGCGTCTCAGATTCCGGTCTGGGGATCCCTCGGCACGAACACCAGACTATATTCGATAAGTTCCACCAAGTCGGTGCCACAACAAAAGGTGTTCGCGAGGGAACGGGCTTAGGGTTAGCCATAACGAAACACTTAGTAGAGCAACATAGCGGCCGCATCTGGGTCGAAAGCGAACCCGGACACGGTAGTAAGTTCTACTTCACCCTTCCCGTCGGCTGAGTTACTTTCGGAAGAGCTACCCTCATCGGTCAGCGCCAAACGTCTTTGTGGGTTCTGCCCCCATCAATAGCGCCATTCTCAGCAATGGGATTAGACAAAGCACGGCTGTTGCGGCTCTGGTGCCAGTCGGGTGCGACTAGCACGATTAGCGTGTCTCTCCCGCTGATAACAAACTTCGATTTTAGGGCGTGCAGTTTTCCTACGACCTTCGGCGGTATATTCGCTGTATCTGTCTTCGCAAGATCGGCTACGAGCGGTCCATTGCTTTTCGGGAACCCAAACAACGCTTCTGAGCATCTTCGGCGACATGTGGAAAGTTTTTCAATGGGGATCCGTCGATTCCGGTAGGCAGATTGAGATTCTGAGAAGCTCAGATAGCGTTGCGGGGTGGACCGGCAACATCCAGCACGAGGTTGATCGATGCTGCTGCTTCTGCCGACCCTGTCACACCTGCGACCGTCGGGAACTCAGTGGGGAATCGACGACGTAATAACGAAGGACTACCACTCGTAACCCAAACAGATCCGATGGAGCAATCACCGAAAAATTCGTCGTTTCGCAAACTCGACAGAACCAAGGTACGCTGCTGTGCAGGCTAGGAGAAAACCAAAGAACCTCAACGGAAGAGGCGTGAATCCTAAGGCAGCCGCCACCGGGGTGATGGGAATCAAGAGAGCGATAAAGACGACCGCTAAGATGCTGAATAGCAGTGGCCAACTCGGTCTGCTCTTTATTGCGCTCCCGGACGTACGAATAATGAGTAGAACCAGAGTTTGTGTAGCGAGAGACTCCACGAACCAACCCGTATGAAACTGTCGCTCGCTTGCTCGAAAATAATGCAGCAGGACAAAGAACGTAATAAAATCGAAAACCGAGCTGACCGGTCCGATCACAACCATGAACTTCTGGATGAGGGACATATTCCAACGCTGAGGCGATTGCAGATAAATCGGGTCGACGGTATCGGTTGGAATTGTGACTTGAGAAAGATCGTATAGAAAATTGTTCAGGAGAATCTGGGTTGGCAGCATCGGCAGGAAAGGCAAAAACAGTGAGGCACCTGCCATGCTTAGCATGTTGCCGAAATTAGAGCTGGTACTCATGAGGAGGTACTTCAGCACGTTGCCTGAGGCTCGCCTGCCTTGCACAATCCCGGCATGGAGGACGTCCAGCCCCGGCTCCACCAGAATGATGTCGGCGGCTTCGCGCGCCACATCGGTGGCTGTATCTACGGAGATCCCAACATCCGCAGTGTGCAGTGATGGCGCATCATTAACGCCGTCCCCCAAATAACCGACAACGTGACTTCTGCGTCTTAGGGCGAGAATAATTCGATTCTTTTGGGCAGGACTCACGCGTGCGAAGACGGATGTCTGTTCAACGACGTGATCCAGGGCCGAGTCCGTCATCTTTGCTAGGTCCTCGCCGAGAACTACGTCCGAAGTGTCTAGCCCAACCTGGTTGCAGATATGTTTGGTAACAAGTTCGTTGTCCCCGGTCAAGATTTTCAGCTGGACACCGTCTTCCTTCAGTGCCGAGACGGTTTGTGAGACGTCCCAACGAACAGGGTCCTCAAACGCGACGTAACCAGCCAGAACCAAATTGGCTTCATCATGTCGCGAGTAATCTTCACGTCTGCCTACATCATTAAAGGCCACTGCCAACGTGCGGAACCCCTCGGAGCTCAAACTGGTGAAAATCGCTCGCGAGGCCAGTCGTGCCTCCGCCGAAAAAGGCTGATGCCCAGCTTCCGTCCAGAATGACGTGCACCTCTCGAGAACACTTTCAGGAGCTCCCTTGGTGATCATCATTCTTTGCCCACGCTCGTCTTCGACGACGATTGAGATAAGTCGTCGTTCAAAGTCGAAAGGGATCTCACCGCATTTCGTATAAGCGGCGTTCTCGTCGCACGGTGTGGCTAGAATCGCTTCTTTGAGTGGGTTGTGTATTCCCATTTCAAATTCGCTGTTCACGCGCGCGAGGAACAGCACGTGATCAGAATCGCGACCGAAGCAATCGATCGATCGGGACAACTTCATGACGCCGATAGTTAACGTCCCGGTTTTGTCGCTGCAGAGCACATCAATACTTCCCAAGTTCTGAATAGCCGGAAGCCGTTTGATAATGACTTTGCTCTTCGCCATCTCGACTGCTTCGCGGGCCAATGTCACCGACGTAATCATCGGCAGGAACTCCGGCGTTAACCCCACGGCTAAAGCGATAGCGAACAGCAGAGACTCGAACGGGTCCCGATGAAGTGCAATGCTAACCGTGATCAGGAACACCACGAGAAAGAAAACAACCCGCATGATGAGCAGCCCGAACCTTCGGAGGCTCGTCTCAAATTCCGTTTCAGGATGCCGCTCAGCTAACCGGCTAGCGATTGCACCGAAAACCGTTCCCGATCCTGTTGCCGATACGATCGCGGTCCCCGTCCCACTGACGACAGCGGTTCCCAGAAAAACCATGTGCGACGCGTTGGGATCGTCGCTCGATCCTTTCGTGGAATCGACAATCTTCTCGACGGGAAGGGACTCGCCCGTCAGTGACGATTGCTGTACGAATAGATCTTTTGACGCGACCAGGACAGAATCCGCCGGTACAAGATCACCCGGGAAGACGCGGACCACGTCACCGGGCACTATCGTGTGTCGGGGCACTTCCTGCCATTTGTCATCGCGCAGCACGGACACAGTCGTCCGAACCTGATGCCTAAGCAGTTCTACTGCTCGTTCGGAGCGATACGTTTGAAGGAAGTTGAGCCCGGTTCCGAGTGCTACTACTAGAAAGATGATGCACGCATCCACCACCTGACCAAGGAAAACCGAGAACGTTGCTGCAATCAGGAGCAGTGCGGAAAGGGGGTTGAGAAACAGCGACAGGAAGGCAACCAACCCAGAGCGGCTCTTTCGTGTCGCTGGTTCATTTGGGCCATATTGATACAGGCGGCGCTCGGCTTCGCCGCTGGACAGGCCAGTTGGGGATGGTGTCTCGAACTGAATGGGTTGGGGGCCGGCCGTCACGCCCGGACTTCCTGTTCGATTTCCGAAGTCCCGGAAAGCTTGGCTTCTTTTTCACTGATAAAAGCGTCGATCTCGGCGCGACTCAGTGTCTCTTGCTGAACCAGAGCTCCGTCTACGACCTGCAGGTCCTCAAGCCTGCGCCTCAGGACTGACTGCAGGCGATGGTAGCTGTGATCGGTGATCTTTCGAACCTCGTCGTCGATCATCTCGGCCGTGTTGTGACTGTACAGTCGCTCATCCAGGGAAGCACTTCCGGGCAAAAACGCGGACATCGGGGTGGCTTACTGCAACCTGATTGCGAGGTGTCATCGCCAGTCTGTAAGCACGTTGGCTGCCAGGGATCCAGTTCTCCGGAAGCAGTGCGCTTCGCACACCGCAAGGCGG
>JBJMGJ010000040.1:0-6141 GCA_045807965.1 Bryobacteraceae bacterium
CGGAACGCAAGCTGGCATCCGTCTGTGCGGTTGAAGAACGGCCCACAGGTCCGCCTGCTACTTCCGCTGCGCCGCCAAGCGTGAATTGTGTCGAAAGGAGTCGATTCTCACCCTTCGCATTCATGACCAGCAGAACAAGGTCGGATTCAAGTAGCCCTATTTGAAAACCAACGCTGCCGCCTTCAATTCGCACGGAGGCTGGCGCCGTCCAATCCGAACCGCGGCGGCAAGAGAAGAAACCCTTCCCATATTTTCCACCGCCAATAAACGCCGCTTGCTTCAATCCGGGCACAATCACGATGCAATGAGCCCGCGCCAGGAGATTCGTAGGAATGCCTTTGTCGGGCGCGGACATTACTTCCGACAGCACGCTTGCCGCCGCATTTAGTCGCTGATTTGGCTCTTCCGCCGTAACCAGCCCGGGCAAGCAAACAAGTAGTGCTGCGATAATTCTTTTCAATTCGTAACTCCGTCGGACATTTTCAAATACTGCGGACAGGCATGCTCATGATATCGTCCACACGGATAGATTCTTTCACGACAAAAGGCTCTCCGTATTTTACGCCGATAAGATTGCCGTAAAACCTCGCCACAGACGCCAGGCGTTCCCGGACTTCTTCATGAGATGGAAAGAGATCGCTAGCTTCGCTGCCATTTCCGTATTGAGAGGCGTAACTGAACAGAGCGTCCATTCGACGTTCGAATTGCCTCGAGATATCAACCACAAATGATGGCTGCACGTTCGCGTACAACGAGGAATACAGAATTTTAAATGGGCGGTGGGGCGGAACGTCTTCTTCGAGCCTTTTGAGTCCCGCAAGGAAGCAAGCCTCATAACCGATCTCGGCGGCACGGTAATGGTCGGGATGACGTCCGGTCCAGTACGGAAGAATGACGACTCGGGGCTGGAGCCGGCGAATTACTCCTGCCAGGGTCATTCGGGCACTGATGGTATTCTCTAGCCTCGCGTCTGGCCAGCCTAAATTCTCGCGCCACGCCAGGGCCATGAGCGCAGCCGCAGCCTTCGATTCCCGAATGCGCACGGTCGGTGTGCCGCGCGTGCCCATGTCGCCGGCGGTGAGATCGAGAACGCCTGCGCGATATCCCAGTTCCGCCGACCGGATCAGTGTTCCGCCGCAGGTTTGCTCCACATCATCCGGATGCGCCGCAATAGCCAGCACATCAAGTGGGCGAAGGTTTTCAAAAGGCTCGTTTGGATCGTGCATAGAGGATTGCGCGTGGTCCGGAACGCGTGGACGCAATATCAGTATCGCGATCGAGGCCGGCGATCGGCGAAGAGGCGAACAAAAAGGAGACCCGCCATAAAGCCGCCAACGTGCGCGAACCATGCTATGCCTTGGCCTTGCGTGCGCACAGTAAGCGAGCCGAGGCCGCTGATTAATTGAATGGCAAACCAGTACAACAGCATGAATGCGGCCGGAAGTTCAACCGTTGTGATGAAGATGAAGAACACCAGCGTAATCACCCGGGCTCTCGGGTATAGGTATAAAAATGCCCCCATGACACCGGCAATAGCCCCGCTGGCCCCCACCGTTGGCACAGAGCTGCCGAAGCTCACGAACAATTGAACGAGCGCCGAGGCAACTCCGCTGATGAGATAGAACGCAAGGTATCGCGCGGATCCCAAGGCCTCTTCGAGATAGGAACCGAACACCCAGAGGAACCACATATTGCCAATCAGGTGGAACCAACCACCATGCAGAAACATGGAAGTAACAAGCGCGGATTGGTGGAACTGGTCGGGAATCAGCGCGTAGCGCCAAACGAAGACTCGTTGGGCATAGGGGGCCAGCGCGTTCTCGTAGAGAAAAGTGAACAGATTGAGGGCAATCAGAACGACCGTGACGACCGGTGTCGTGCGGCGGAGGAGGAGAACCCTCAGCGGGATCATTTATTTCCCGGAGCAGCGGCAACCAATTCGCCCGACCGTTCAGCAACTGCGGAATCGATCCTGCGTTTCACCTTGCCGGCGTTCGCGTCAGCGAGGAGACTCTCTACCTCTTTACGTACCGCGATATGCCCGCGGGCCCCGACTCCGGTACAATTTAAAGCCGCAGCGGCGTTCGAAAAATCAAGCGCCGCACCCATCGGCAGTCCCTCCACCATTGCGCAGCAAAACGCCCCGTGGAACGCATCGCCCGCACCTGTTGTGTCCGTGCAGGTGATCTCGAAAGCCGGAGAGTAGAACCAGCGACCCCGGTACAGCGCGAGTGCGCCGAAATCCCCCAGGGTCATCGCCGAAACGGTAAGGTTATACTCGGCCTGCAATTTTCGGAGTGCTACGAAGGGATCCGATTCGCCAGTGTATTTGCCCGGCCAACCTGACCCGGCAACCAGATAATCAACATTCGTCAGGACCGCATCGAACCCGGGATAAACCGAATCCACGTCAATGGAAACCGGCACTCCGTGCCGGCGAGCGAGCGCGGCAGCACGGGATGCGGCCTCTCTGTCATATCCATCGATATGAAGCATTCGGCAATTACGAATATCCTCTTCGCGAATCTCCTCGGGAAGGAGCCGGAGACAGTCCGCCCGGTGCCATAGGACGGTACGTTCGCCTGTTCGCCCGTCGATGAGGATATAGGCAGTCTGGTTCGGGCAATTTTCCCGGACGATGAGACCGCTCGTGTCGACTCCTGTTCCTTCCAGGCTCTTCCGCTGGATTTGGCCACGGAGATCGTCCCCGATTGTCCCGATGTATTTGGTCCTGAGACCCAGCTGAGCGCAACTCACGATCGCTGTGGCGACCTGGCCTCCGGGACTAAGCATCTCCTGCCGGAAGGGGATCTTTCCCGCATAGGGAGGGAACTCGTCTAGGAGTATGAGGGTGTCGGTCGCGTTGAGCCCAATGCCCAACACATCAAAAAGTACACTCAAAAGCGGCTATTTCTTTAAGGAGTCGGGCACCTGGTAGAGGTAAATGGTGTGAGTAGCTCCATGGTAGCCACCCGTTTCCATCGTTTCCACTGGCTTCCATCCGGGGACCGGATAGTCATAGGATACAACTCGGGCATGCGGATGGAGAAAATGCTCGAGATTGGGCCGGACCACGTCATTTGCTGTCGTGGCGAGATATAAGGTCACCACGTCCGCGGGGCTAAGGTCGGTTTTCATGAAATCGCCATGGATGATCGTGACGCGCTTCTGGAGACCTTCCTTCTTGACCTTCTCGGCAACTGTTTTGGCCAGGCTTTCCGAGATCTCGACACCGACCGCCTTTACTTTGTAGCGCTGGGCCGCGGCGATGACGATACGCCCGTCTCCGCAGCCGAGGTCATACAGCGTTTCTCCCGGTTTCAAATTGGCGGCCTCGAGCATTTTGTCAACTGCATGCTCCGGGGCAGCCACATAGGGCGCCAGGTTGTTTCGGAACTCCTTCCAATCGGACTGTTGGGCCGAAACTACCAACGGCAGCGCGAACGTTAGCGCGATTACGGAAGATGACCGAGCAAGACAGATCCGTGCGGAGACCATCGTTTCCCCTAATTCCCTAAGCTTAACTTATGATAGACGTGCCCGCGTCTAGTGGGTTCCAGTACCGGCTGATGCCGCGACAGCCATCGAGTGCTGGCGCTTCGAGCGGACGATCCGTGAGAACATCTCGGAGGTCGAAACCCAGAGGTCGCGCGGGCGGGAAATGGTGTATTCCGTACCCTTAAACGCTCGTATCGCATGGCTGATTGAATCCTTCCAGGGAACCGTTTGCGGATTCAAATTATAGTTCATATAGAACACCGGACACTCAATATCTCCGATGCGGCGAAGATCTTCTTGGGGTACATCCGCTGTTAACATTGCCTTCGGTCCCGCGAAAATGACGGCGTCAGGGTGGGCGTTGTTGCCTACTTCGGTTTCGATGAGTTCCTCGAGGAAATCGGTCTCGCTGTGCTTTTCGCCCAGTTTCGCCACGTTTACCGTTCCGAGCTTCATCGTCTGTAACGCCTTGCCAAGAGCGGGGAAGTCAATTCGATCCGCAGTCTCCTGGCGGTAAACGACTCGGTTTTCTCCGATGTTGAACGCCACCAGCGACAAACGGCCCACGTGCGTATCGCGCTGGATTGTTTTCAGGATGCTCACCAGTGCCTCGGTGTCGCTGCGCTGGAGAGTAGGTGAGGTTGAGTCCTGGGGGGCGAAGTTGACGAGCAATTTCAGGTTGACGCCGTCGGCCTGTCGTGAGGGCAGGGAAGCCGAGTCGTTGATGAATGGCTCGGGCTGACTTTCCGTAATCTGCCCGGGATCGATAAACAACGGCATCGGCTGATCCCTGGGGGATAACGATGCCTCCACGTCCCACGAGGACGAGCAGACCCGCTCGAACTTGTCCCGCATGAGCCAGTCAACACGGTACTTCCCGGGGCCGACGTCTACCATTCCCTGCAGAGTGGCGTCCCCTTTCGCCTCGTCCTCTACCACGGGGACCCGGAAATGCTGAACGAAATACGTCGCATGTTCTTTGTTGTCCTGGGCGTAAACGCGAAACACAACGCTCAGGGTGCTCCCGTCTCCGGAGAGTTCGCGAAGTGGGATGGTGACATCAAAGCCGCTGTGGAATCGCAAGTCGAATCCCAATTCGGCTTTGCGTCCCATCACGCTACAAGGCAGGTCTTTCCGGGGCTCAGACGATTCAAAGACAGCGGCATCTGTCGGTAGAAGCGTAAGTGGTTCTCCTGGCTGAACCGGTTTCAGCATTACTTGAGCCAATCCGGAATTCGCTGTCGAACACAGCACGACGGACAAGCACAAGACGAACTTCTGAGCGAGCCGAACAACCTGAACGGCCCGACCATCAGGCGAACACGATTGCGAAAACCGCGATGCCATAATCCCCCAAGATCCTGGTGCTGCTTTCGGACGGCCCTGCCTAGAAGCCAGTCCTCTGGTTCCAATATTATGCCCCAAAGATCGAAGAACAACAGTGGCTTTCACCAGGTTTTTACAATCTCCTTCCCGCCGCCGAGTACCGGCCGGTCTAAGTCGCACAGTTTGGACGCCATGCGAACCGGACTTAATATCTGACATGATTCACAGGCGCGAGCCGAGACCCTAAAAATCAGCAGCACTTATCAACGCTCGGGCAAACCTCCGGTTTGTGTTACAGTTCGAGTGATTATGGCTTCCCGCAGCGTGAACAAGGTAATCCTTGTAGGCAATCTGGGCCGAGATGCCGAGACCAAATTCACACCGTCCGGAGCGTCGGTTACGAAATTTGCGGTGGCTACGACCCGCAGTTGGAAGGATCAGTCCACAAATGAGTGGAAGGAAGAAACCAACTGGAGCAACGTGGTTGTCTGGCGTCAGGAAAACTTGGCCAACTACCTGACCAAAGGTAAGCAGGTCTACGTCGAGGGCCGGCTTCAAACTCGCAGCTATGACGACAAAGACGGGAAGAAGGTCTACGCCACGGAGGTTGTGGCCGACGAAGTCATCCTATTAGGTGGCCGCGGTGGCGACGCGGGATCGGGCCAGGAATTTGGAGCGCCCGCAGGTGCCCGGAGCACGCCACGCGGACGAGCCGCCGCAGGTGGACCCAATCCGGCGCAGGACGATGATCCCTTTGGCGGATCCATGGGAATCACGGACGATGACGTCCCCTTTTAGAATTTGCGCTGGGCCAGCTAAAGGTGTTCCACTGCTGCTGGGTTTCGACGTCGCGCGGACGGAAGCGCGGGCACGTGTACGAGTTGCGCTTCGCTCGCCCGTACGGCGCTGATACCAGCCGAAGCGACCAGAGCCGCTCGCAGGCTTGTTCCAGCGAGTACGGGTATCGAGATCCGACCGAGACTACGCGAAGCAAGTATGTAGATGGTATAGGCGCTCTCGGGCGACAACCCCCTGCAGAAATAGTAGGATGCAGAAATGGGTCAGCTGCGTCCGGGAAATCAGTCTTCGCACTTCGAAGTGCTCATTGTAGAGAATGATCCGGCGGCTTCGCGTCTGACCCAGGAAGCCTTTCGCGAAACGGGAGTGACGGAAGGTGTTCGTTGTGTTCGGGATGGAGACGAAGCGCTTGCTCTGCTTCGAGGTCAGGGCGCCTATGCCGGCCAGCCGCACCCGGACATCATATTCCTGGATCTCCATCTGCCGAAGAAGTCGGGTCTCGAGGTACTGAAAGAAATC